>NZ_JAHOCB010000035.1:0-38595 GCF_019125875.1 Erysipelatoclostridium sp. MSK.23.31
TGATACTGTTAAAGACAGGACTTCGTATCTCGGAACTGTGCGGACTGACAGTAGCCGACATTGATTTCAAGAATGAAGTTGTGATTATCGACCACCAGTTACTAAAGAGTAAGGAACAGGGCTATTATATTGAAACGCCTAAGACGAAAAGCGGGATAAGGCAAGTGCCATTAAGCAAAGAAACGATACAGGCATTTCAACGGGTTATCAACAGCCGACCAAAGATAAAGTCGATAGAGGTAGACGGACACAGCGGTTTTGTGTTTATCAATCCGAAAGGTAATCCAAAAGTTGCCATTGATTATAACGCCTTATTTATCCGTATGGTAAAGAAATACAACAAGCACCACAAGGACAATCCCTTGCCACATATTACACCGCATACGCTACGCCATACATTCTGCACAAGGCTGGCAAGCAAGAACATGAACCCGAAAGATTTACAGTATATCATGGGGCATTCAAACATCAGTATCACAATGAACTGGTACGCTCATGCGTCCATAGATACCGCAAAATCAGAGGTTCAGCGTCTAATCGCATAGAAGTATTTACCACGATTTTAACCACGATTGACAGGGAAAATATAAGAAGATAGACCTAGATATGCGAGGTTTACCACAAAAGCAAAATGCCCGTAGAGCCGATAAAATAAGGCTTTGCGGACATTTGAGAAGATATAAAAAGATAGTCAAAAAGACATATATAATTTCATATATAAAAACTATATGGATTTTTATCATGGATTCAATACATCTAAAAATCATTATTTAGAAAAGCAAATTCTTGATCTATTTCATTCTTTATCAGTCCCTGGCAACACACATCCAAACTTTGATGAACTTTATTATCGGAAAATATTTGAACAGTCTGATAGTAGTAAAATGTACTATATTTATACCATAAATACTAAGCAATATTATTTTATTGAAAATATATTCTAAACAAAATAAAAGGTATCACGAATTATATGGGAGAGGGTCCGTGATACCTTATATGACTATTATAGCATATTTAAAAAAATAAGCATTTAATCTGATTAAACTTTAATTAGTTTCTCCAAAAGAAATCTAGATTTCAAGTATTTTAGTCTAAATATATTATACTTTTAATCTCTATTACAAAGATTTAGAAATCTTTATCAAATCAACTAAAACAAATCTATTCTACATTTCAGTTAGAGCATTGTTTTTTATAATAAATCATTTTTACAAGTCATATACCTAACTAACCACTATACCAATAATTACTTTAATAATATTTCAAGAAATTGATACTTAAAATATTAATATTCAATTTCTTCAAGTGCATTTTTCAATTGATTCAAAGCTTGTCTTAAATATGCTCTTGGGCAAGCAATGTTAATTCTTTGAAACCCTTTTCCTTCTTTTCCAAACATCGTTCCACTATCTAGCCATAATCGAGCACGTTCAATCAATAAATCATTTAATTCTTTATCTGAAATTTGTAATCTTCTAAAATCAAGCCAAAGCAAATAAGTTCCCTCCGGGATAATCAACTTTATCAATGGTATGTGTTCTTTCAAATATTCATCTACAAACCGTGTATTTTCAAATAAATATTGCTTTAAATCTTCAAGCCAGCTTGAACACGATTCATAAGCTGTCTGGCAAGCTGCTAATCCAAACAAATTACACTGGCTATAACCAGTACTGGCAATAGCTTTTTTAAATTGTAATCTCAATTTTTCATCGGCAATAAAAATATTTGAAATTTGTAATCCGGCCAAATTAAAAGTTTTAGTAGGAGCCGTACAGGTTATTGTAATATTCTGTAATTCTGTCTTTAATGATGCAAAAACATGATGCTGATGCCCCGGATAAATAAAATCACTATGGATTTCATCACTAATAATTTTAACATCATTTTTAAGGCAGATTTGCCCTAATTTTAATAGCTCATCTTTTTTCCAAACTCGACCAACTGGATTATGTGGCGAACATAAAATAAACAATTTTACTTTTTCTTTCTTAATCTTCTCTTCAAAATCATCAAAGTCTATTTCATAATGAGCGTTTTTTAAAACTAAAGAATTTGTTATAACACGTCTTCCGTTATCAATAATTACTTCTTTAAAAGGATAATATACTGGTGTTTGAATAATTACTCCATCACCCAATTTAGTAAATGCCCGCACTGCTTGTGCTAAAGCAAATACAACACCAGGCGTCTTAACTATCCATTCCTTTTTTATTTCGTAATTAAATTTTGACCGATACCAACTATAAATAGCTTGATAATAACCATCCTTACTATCACTATATCCATAAATACCATGATTTACCACATCATATAATCGTTGTTGTATTTCTGGAGCAACGATAAAATCCATATCTGCCACCCATAACGGTAAAATATCATCAGGACGTTCTCTTTCACTAGTGAAATCATACTTTAAGGAGTTTGTATCAGTACGGTTTATTATTGAATCAAAATTAGATTTTATCATTATCACCAAAAGCCTGCCTCAAATCAGCTAATAAATCATCAATATTTTCTATTCCTACTGATAATCGCAAAAAATTATCTGTAATTCCTAATTTAGCTCTAATTTCTGCTGGAACATCACCATGGGTTTGAATCATTGGATAAGTAATCAATGACTCCACACCTCCAAGACTTTCTGCATAAGTAATTAATTGTACATTTTCTAAAATCTTTTTTGCTAAAAAATGATTTTCAACACTAAAGGCTATCATGCTGCCAAAGCCGCGGGCTTGATTTCTATTGATTTCATATCCTGGATGCTCTATTAAACCAGGATAATAAACTTTGCTAACCCGCGGATGCCGATTTAACCAGTTTGAAATTTTCAGCGCATTTTCTTGTTGCGATTTTTGTCTGATTGCCAGCGTCTTGATCCCCCGAATCAATAAATAACAATCTAGTGGTGACAAGCTATTTCCAACTGTCTTTGAAACTTCTCTAATCCTTTTAGCTAGTTTATGATCACCAGTCGAAATACTTCCAGCAATAATATCATTATGCCCACTTAGAAACTTAGTAGCACTATGAATTACAATATCAGCACCTAATAATAATGGATTTTGAAAATATGGTGAAAGGAAGGTATTATCAACAATTAGTAACAGCTTGTGGGCTTGACACAAGGTACTAATTTTTTTTAAATCACTTATTTGCATTGTTGGGTTACTCGGCGTTTCAATAAAAACAGCTTTTGTTTGAGGACGAATATACTGCTTAAAACTCTTTAAATTAGTTGTATCAACATAACTGAATTTTAAACCTTTATTTTGCTGCAAAGTAAATAGTCGAGTTGAACCGCCATATAAATCATTTGAACATATCAAATGATCACCACTACTAAAAAGTTCTAGTACCAATGAAATTGCTGCCATTCCACTAGAACAAGCAACTGTATCAACTGCGCCCTCTAAATTGGAAATAATCTCTTCTAAATAAGCTCTTGTTGGATTACTTTCACGAGAGTAGTTATACCCTCTGCTTTCCCCAATCCCAGGATGAGAAAAAATTGCTGTTTGGTATATTGGAATTGAAACAGCACCATAAGGATGCTGTTTCAATTCTAAATTTGCAGGATGAATACAACGAGTTTCAAATTCATATTTCATACTTTTCTCCATTTCCCCACGCTAAGCGCATGGACACAAATATTTCTTGAAAGACATTCTGATTCCTTCTACTCTACTACCCCCTGCTATAATGAAAGGGAGGTAGTATACTACAGAGCACGAGAAGTAGAGTAGGTAATTCTACTCGTTAGAATATCTTGTATAATTATAAGTCGCCGTCATCTTTTCGAGCACAAATAATTAGGACTCAGAGCCTGGACACTTATTATTGATATATTACCAATTTGGTCATATTGCTAGATGACAGTCAGTACCACTTCTCCTTTCTTTGAAAGGAGGTTTTATTTTTTGTAGCGGCCATCGCTGCTTCTGGTGATAATAATGTCACGACCTATATTCAAAAGCAGTTTTCTACTTTTAACTCTGATTTGTTGAATCTTTTAAACTGGCTTAAATCAAACAACTGTTTTGATGTTTGCATGGAATCTACCAGTAAGTACTGGATTCCTGTCTTTAATATCCTTGAATCTGAACTCAATATTTTTCTTACTCATCCTAAATACGTGAAGGTGATTAGAAGTAAGAAAACCGATAAGAAAGATTCAAAATGGATTGCTAACATCTTTAAACAAGATCTTCTCAAGTACTCTTTTATTCCACCTAAAAACATTAGAGAACTTAGAAAAATATCACATTATCGCATTAAACTTGTCAATAAGCGCTCTTCTGAACGCAATCGTTATCAAAACTGTATGACTGTTTCTAATATTGCCTTAGCTTCTGTCTCTACTGATCATTTAGGAAAGAATTGTAAAGCTGCCATGGATGAGATTCTCAAAAGTGATATTATCACTGAAGACAATCTTAAGAAAATTCTCAAGGGTTCTGTTTCAAAGAAATCTGATCAAATTTTTCAAGCCATTCAGAATTCTCACATTGAATCTGACCAAAGATTCAAAATCAACTGCACTATAAAACACATGAATAATCTTGACGAATATATTCAAAACTGGTTAGTATTTGAAACCACTTCTTGTTCAATGTGCTCTTTCGGCTATCAAGAGTGAAAAAGAAACATATTTCAGAATCAAGTATAATCGTATTAAGAAACGACGTGGTCATAAGAAAGCTATTATAGCGACCGCTAGAATGATTCTTATTTCTATATACCATATGACAAAAACTGGTGAAAACTTCAATCCATCTGATTATGAATCATTAAAAAATCCAAAACCAGGCAACCAGAAGATAACCACTCATCAAGCATTAGAATTATTGAAATCCATGGATATTGATATAAGCCAAATCAATTTATTTTCTATTCAACAAACGAGTTCATCATGAATTTTTAATTTTTTAGGTCGGCTTTTTTTATAAATTTCTTTCACACTTATCCCCTTTTAATTATAGCTAGGTACATACCATAAACCATTATTATTTTTATCTAAATATTCTTTAAATTCTTTTGAACGATAAGCTTCAACAATTGCTTTAGCCCATTTTGTATCTTTATTTTTTTCTTTTACAACTACTTGTAACAATAAATGTTCTAAAACATCCTCCTGTAATAACGCACTCGAAGCATCAATTCCTGCATTATAAACTATGCTGCCGGTGATTACAGCATAATCAAACTCATCTAAAGCTTGAGGAATCATTGTTGAATCCATTTCTGTAAACTCTATTTCATAAGGATTTTTAATAATATCATCTTTTGTCACGGAACTAATATCCACATCTGGATCTAAAGTAATATACTTTGCTTTTTGTAATAAAACATATGCTCTAGATGTATTTGAAGCATCGTTTGGTACAGCAATCTTAGCGCCCTTTTTAATTTCCTCTAAGCTTTTATGAGTATTTGAGAAAATTCCTGCAGGTACAGTTGGAATTGCTGTCAAAGCTACTAAATCACCATCTTGTGATTCATTAAAATTTTTCATGTAAGCTGTATGCTGCTCAACATTGACATCTATCTCGCCTTCATTTAAGGCTGTATCATTTTGCAATAAATCTGAAAATTCGATGCATTTAAATTGATAACCTTCTTTTTTCAAAATTGGAATAATGGCATCTTCAAATAAGACTGTATATGGCCCCGCTGCCTTACCATAGATAATTGTTGTCTTATCTTCACTTTTATCACTACTACTTTGGCATCCGGCCAAAACAAAAACCATCACTAATAATAAACTCAATATTCTCTTTTTCATTTTTCTTCCCCTATTCATGTGTTCTAATTTTTTTAGATAAATGATTTCCCAATGTTTGAATTAATTGTACAAAGATAATTAAAATGATTACGGTAACAAACATTAGAGTATTATTAAAACGCTGATAACCATAAGTTAATGCTAAATCACCAACACCACCGCCGCCGATTGTTCCAGCCATAGCAGTTGCCCCCAATAAACCGATCGTTCCAGTAGTAAGTGCTAAAACTAACGAAGCTTTCGCCTCTGGTAATAAAAAATAACGAATGATTTCCAAAGTATTTGCCCCCATTGCTTTAGCAGCTTCTAAAATTCCCGGTTGAACTTCTAATATAGAACTTTCTATCAAACGAGCCAAATATGGTGCAATATAAAATACTAATGGAACAATTGCAGCCTTTGTTCCTATTCTTGTTCCAACCAGCACTTTTGTTAGCGGAGCAATAAATACTAATAAGATTACAAATGGCACAGATCTAACAATATTTACTAACCCACTCACAAGAAAATGAATTGTATGATTGGCTTTAACTCCATTTTTTCTAGTAAGGACTAAAAGTAAGCCTAGCGGTATTCCTATCAAGGTTCCAAAAAATAATGATATTCCCAACATATAAATTGTCTGGCCTGCCGCTTCAAGTAATTTATCAGCAGGTATATTTAAATAATTTTCAATCATAATTCAATTCCACCCTCTCTATCTTCACATCTTGTTTTTGAATATAATTTATCGCTCGAATAACTTCATCCTGTTCACCTTTTAACTGAATTGTTAAAATTCCTAAAATCTCTTCTCCTACTTCATTAACTGAAGCAAATAAAATTGTTGTTGTAATTTTAAAATGCTTATTAATTTTAGAAATTACATCATGCTTTGTACTTTCACCAAAAAAAGTAAGTTTTAAAACCGGATACCGATAATCTAATTCTTTTAAAAGTGTGGTTGGAATTACATTGCTAATAACTGTTTCAACAAATCTCTTTGTCATTTCTTGTTGTGGATTACTAAAAACCTCTAAAGTATCACCTTTCTCAATGATTTTACCAGATTTCATTACCGCTACTTTATTACAAATTTTCTTGATTACATTCATCTCATGAGTTATTAACAAAATTGTTATCCCAAGTTCACAATTAATTTTTTTAAGCAGCAATAAAATTGCTTCTGTTGTCTGTGGATCTAAAGCACTAGTTGCCTCATCACAGAGTAAAATCTTAGGTTCTGTAGCTAATGCTCTAGCAATACCAATTCTTTGTTTTTGACCCCCAGACAGTTGTGATACATAAGTATCACGCTTATCTTCCAATTCCACAAAAGATAATAATTGTTTAACTCTTACTTCAATAGCTTTTTTATCCAGTTTTGAAAGAATCAATGGGATAGCAATGTTTTGATAGACTGTTTGTGATTCTAATAAATTAAACTGTTGAAAAATCATACCTATATCTTTTCGTAAAATATTTAATTCTCGTTCTTTTAAATCTATAATATTTTGATTATTAATATAGATTGCCCCATTTTCAGGACGTTCCAATAAATTTACCATTCGTAATAACGTTGATTTACCAGCCCCAGAATAACCGATTACACCGTAAATATCACCCGCTTCTACTTCTAGAGAGACATCTTGCAATGCTGGAACTTCACCACTTTTAGTTGTAAAAGTCTTATTTACGTGTTCAATTTTAATCATTCTCATCTGCCTCCAATTTTAAAAGAGCCTGTTTCGCCAATTGGCTAAGATATTTTGCAGCTAACGATAAAGCTGCAGGATTTACCTTAAACTTCGGATGATGATTAGGATAGGTCTTTCCGGTTCCGATTTTAATAAATGCTCCCCTGATTTTTTCAAGATAAAATGCAAAATCTTCGCCTCCTAAAGTTGCTTCGGGTATCCCTATAGCAATTTTTTCTGCTTGAGCAATTGCTTTAGCAAAATTACTCCATTCCTCATCATTGACGGTTGCAGGAGGCCCCGCTATCCACTCAATTTCTGTATCAAGATCATAGGCTTGGCTAATCCCATAAGTTATTTCCTTTAATCGTTTTCCAAACAGCTCCCTCTCCTCGCTAGTCAGCGTTCTAACAGTCCCTTCAATTAAGGCTTGTTCAGGAATAACATTCCACGTATTCCCTGCTTGAAGATGTGTAATACTTAAAACACTACTATTAAAAGGATCCATATTTCGACTAACGATCGTTTGTAAGCTGTTAACTAATGCAGCAGCTGCAACGATTGGATCTTTAGCCATTTGTGGATGGGCTGCATGGCTTCCAAAGCCCTTCAAATTAATTTTAAATCGATCAACAGCAGCTGAAATTGTCCCCGCTTTAATTCCAATTGTTCCCACTTCAAACTGCGAAGTACTATGAATTCCAAAAATTGCATTAACATCATCTAAAACCCCTGTCTCAATAATTTTTAGAGCTCCTAATGAAGACTCTTCAGCCGGTTGAAATAATAATTTTACTGTTCCATGTAATTGAGCAGCATTTTCATTTAACAATAAAGCAACACCATAAATCGTTGTTAAATGAAAATCATGACCACAAGCATGCATCTTTCCTTCAATCTCTGACTTATAGCTTAATGTCGTTTCCTCATTAACTGGTAAAGCATCAATATCACTTCGTAAAGCAATTACTTTACCAGGGTATCCACCTCTAATAACTGCAACTAATCCAGTTTTTAATGGTAAATCTAAAACTTCAATATCATGCTCTTGTAATAATGTTTTAATTCTTTTAGTAGTTTCATATTCCTCATAAGATAATTCCGGATTACGATGAAACCACTCAAATTGATATTCTAATTCTTTTTGTAAAGTGTCGTCTTCCATTCTAATTCCCCCTTTTTAATAACAAAAGTGGGATGTTTATGTAAACATCCCACTACCCCATTTAATATAGTATTAAGAATATTTGCATACACGAAAATGTACCCTATACTTTTGTATACAGCTGCACATACACATATACATCATATCTCTTCTGCTTTTTAACATCATCGTTCGCTCCTCTTCTTTTCCTACTATATCGATAGGTTTGCTATGTAAAGTATCTTAACACACTATAAATACTCCGTCAAGCAAAAAAATAAATGTCAATATGTTTGCATAAAAAAAAATAGCTAATTAGCTATTCTTCGTTGATATAAATAAACTCCTAAAGCAGCACCAATAATAATGATATATCCAACTATGCTCCATATATCAGGAATTTGATTTAAGAAAATAAATCCTAATATCGCTGCAAATAATATTTGACTATAATCATAGATTGAAATATCCTTGCCAGCTGCATTATTATACGCCGCAGTAATTGCAAATTGACCACCAGCTGCCATTAACCCTGCACCTAGTAAGATTAAAAACTGTTCTAAACTCATCGGCTGATAATTAATTATTAAATATGGTAACACACTGAGACAAGAAAAGCATGAAAAGAAAAATACAATTTTTGCACCATTTACCCCCTGCTTACCTAGCTTCCGCACACAAGTATAAGCTATTCCTGCTCCTAATGCCCCCAAAACACCAATAATTGAATCCACATTATTTAAAAGATTAAAAGATGGTTTGATTACAAACAAGCTTCCAATGAAAGCTACGATAATTGATATTTTTTGTATTCTTGTCGCTTTTTCTTTTAAAAACAAAGAGGAACAAATAATTACAAAAAATGGTGATAATTTATTAAGCATCGAAGCATCACTAACTAAAAGATGATCAACTGCATAAAAATTACAAAGAATTCCCAACGTTCCAAAGACTGAGCGTAATAAAAGCATCGGTAAATCTTTTTGTTTATATGTAAATCCCTGTTTACTTTTTAATAGGATAAAAAAAGCAAATAAAGCAGCTACCAAATTTCTAAAAAAACTTTTTTGAATTGATGGTAAATCGCCAGCTAATTTTACAAATACATTCATTGCTGCAAAAAAGAAAGCGGCTAAAATTATACACATCATCCCTTTACGGATATTATTCATAAGCACCTCCAGATACTATAATGATTATATCTATTATAACCATTACGTCAATTAATATGATTTACAACAAAAAAGGATAACTTTCGTTATCCAATTAATTATTATTGAACAGCAAATATAAGTTCAGCTTTACAAACTACCTTACCATTTACCTTAGCAACAGCATCACCAATTCCAATTGGTCCTTTTTGTTTAGTTAGAGTACATTCCATTTCTAAAACATCACCAGGCGTTACTTGACCTTTAAACTTACACTTATTAATGCCCCCAAAGAAAGCAATTTTACCTTTATTTTCTTCTTTAGAAAGAATTGCAATACACCCAACTTGAGCTAATGCCTCAACAATCAATACTCCTGGCATAACATGATGCTCAGGAAAATGACCACAAAAATGCATTTCATTAACACTGACACATTTAATTCCTTTTGCCCACTGTCCAGGCTGGTAATCAGTAATTCGATCTACTAAAGCAAAAGGATAACGGTGCGGATTGATTTCTTGAATTTGATTACTATTTAGTTCCATTTTCTTATTCTCCATATTTCTTAAAGATGATAGTCGCATTATGACCACCAAATCCTAATGAATTTGACATAGCTACATTAACATCTTGATTTCTACCAGTATTTGGAACGATATCTAAATCACATAATGGATCTGGTTTTTGATAATTAATCGTAGCTGGAATAAATCCCTCTTCGATTGCTTTAACACAAATTACCCCCTCGATTCCCCCGGCAGCACCTAAACAATGCCCCGTATTTCCTTTCGTCGAAGAAATAGCAACCTTTTTAGCAGCTTCACCTAAAGCAGATTTAATTGCCATTGTTTCACCTTTATCATTTAAAGGGGTACTAGTTCCATGTGCATTAATATAAGTTACGTCTTCAGCTACTAAACCAGCATCCTTGATTGCATTGATCATCGCTTTAGCCCCACCAGAGCCATCTTCTAAAGGTGCAGTAATATGATGAGCATCACAACTGACACCATATCCGACCATTTCACAATAGATATGAGCGCCACGAGCTTTAGCATGTTCTAATTCTTCAAGTACAACAATTCCAGCACCCTCACCCATAACAAATCCACAACGTTCCTCGTCAAAAGGAATTGACGCCCGTTTCGGATCATTATTATCACAAAGAGCTTTCATTGATGAAAAGCCTCCAATACCAAGTGGAGTAATACTAGCTTCTGCCCCACCAGCAACCATAATTTCTTGATAACCATCACGGATATTTCTAAACGCATCACCAATCGCATTAGTTCCACCAGCGCAAGCTGTGACCGGACAAGTACATAATCCTTTTGCCCCTAATTCAATTGCAATATTTCCCGCTGCCAAATTTGTAATTGACATTGGCACAAAGAATGGCGAAACACGATCATAACCTTTTTCTAACCCCTTAGTATGATCTTTCTCAATTGTTGCAAGCCCTCCAATTCCGCTTGACACAACTACACCAAAACGGTCAGCATCAATCTCTTCAATCTTTAAACCAGCATCCTTAAAAGCCTCTTTAGCAGCAATTACACCAAATTGAGTAAAGCGATCCATTTTTCGAACTGCTTTTTTATCTAAATAATCAGCAGCATTAAAATTTTTTACTTCACCTGCAATTTTTACTTTTGTTAATTCTTTATCATAGTTTGTGATTTCGTCAATTCCACAAACACCTTCTTTAATACTTTTCCAAGTTTCTTCAACATTATGACCAATTGCATTAATTGCTCCAAGCCCTGTTACTACAACTCTTCTTCTTTCCATTGTCTCTCTCCTTACATTGCCATTCCGCCATCAACATGGATAGTTTGACCAGTAATGTATCTAGCATCATCACTTGCTAAAAATACTACCGTATTAGCGATATCACTTACTTGTCCAAAAGTTCCTAAAGGAATTTGTTTAGCCATACTTTCTTTAATATCTTCAGGTAAAACATCAGTCATTGCAGTTTGAATAAAACCTGGTGCTACCGCATTCACAGTAATTCCCCGACTACCAACTTCGCGCGCTAATGACATTGTCATTCCAATAATTCCAGCTTTACTTGCTGAATAATTTACTTGACCAGCATTTCCCATTACCCCAACTACTGATGACATTGAAATAATACGACCATAACGTTGTTTCATCATAATTTTAGTCGCATGTTTCATACAATTCCATGTTCCTTTTAAATTAACATCAATAACTGCATCAAAATCATTCTCTTTCATTCGCATCAACAATCCATCTTTAGTAATTCCAGCATTATTTACAAGAACATCGATTCGACCAAATTCTTTAATGATTTCTTTAAACATTGTTTCTGTTTCTTCAAACGAAGCAACATTAGCTTGAGCTAACATAACAGTCGCACCGATTGCTTCTAATTCTGATTTAGTTGCTTCAGCAATTTTTTTATTATCACCAAAATTAACATAATTTACAATGATCTTAGCACCTTCACGAGCACAAGTTAAACAAATTTCTTTACCAATTCCTTGGGCTCCACCAGTTACTAAAACTACTTTATCTTTTAATTTCATCTTATTCTCCTTTTAATCCCGCTAATGTTTTTTCTAATGATGCTTGATCTTCAACTTGATAAGTTTTAATTGTCTTATCAATCTTACGAATAAATCCACTTAAAACTTTACCAGGACCGATTTCAATAATTGTATCAACCCCGTTTTCTAACATATAACGAATACTATTTTCAAAATATACTGAAGACATTACTTGCTTCTCTAACATTTGAGCAATACTAACTCCAGACTCAAGTTCTTTAGCCGAACTATTGAATATTACAGGAACTTGCATTTCATTAAAATTAACACTTACAAACTTTTCTTTAAGTTCATTACTAGCTGGTGCTAATAATTCTGTATGGAAAGGTCCACTTGTATTTAAAGGAATTGCCCGACGAGCACCTTTTTCTAATGCTAATTCGCTAGCCTTAGTAACTGCCTCAGCCTCACCACCAATTACTAATTGTCCTGGACAATTATAGTTAGCAATTGAAACAACTCCCAAAGCCCTAGCTTCTTTAACTGCTTCATTTAATAATTCGCGATCTAAGCCAATAATTGCAATCATTTTGCTTTCAATTCCTGCTGCCGCTCTTTCCATCGCTTGACCACGGAAACGTACTAAATTAATTGCTGTTTGATCATCTAAAACACCTGCTGCATTTAAAGCTGAATATTCACCAAGACTTAATCCTGCTACATAATCTGGAGCAATTCCATTTTCTTTTAATAGCTTAGTTACTACTACAGCAACAGCAACCATACATGGTTGTGTATTTCTTGTTAAAGAAAGTTCTTCAAGGGGACCTTCAAAGCATAATTTCTTTACATCAATATCTAAGTCAATGTTATCAAAAACATCTTTAGCAATTTGATAGTTATCATAGAATGATTGACCCATTCCAACTACCTGACTACCTTGACCAGCATATACAAATCCAATCTTACCCATTATTTTAGTCCTCTCTTTAATTCATCCATTAATTCTTTTACTGAAATAATTTTATCATTACGATATCCATTGCTTCCACTAAATACTAATCCCTCATCCAAATTACCTTTAGCAGCATTGATCAATGCACCACTAATACAATAAGGCGTAGTTTTAACATCACAAGGAATTAAGCAATTATAACAGCGTTTTACTGGAATCCTTTCATCTTGTTTAAGTCTTTTTGTCAACTTCGTCATGATGGCTCTTCCCGGCATTCCAACTGGTGATTTAACAATCTCGATATCTCCTTTTTTAGCATTTATAAATGCTTGTTTATATTTAATATCTGCATCACATTCCTCAGTACAAATAAACCGTGTTGCCATTTGAACACCATCAGCACCTAAATCTAAATACTTTTGAATATCCTCACTATCATAAACACCACCAGCTACAAAAATAGGAATATCCTTTTGATATTTTTCAACAAATGGTTGAACAGTCTCTTTTACTTCTTTAAAAATATCTACTAATTTAGCCGTTGTTTTATTTAACACATCTTCTTTATGAAAGCCTAGATGACCACCAGCTTCACTTCCTTCAATGACAACAAAGTCTGGAGCTACCTTAAATTTACGATCCCAAGTTTTACAAATCAATTTAGCGGCTTTACCACTTGATACAATTGGGGCAATTTTAACTTTTGTTCCTTGAACAAAACTTGGTAAGTTCATAGGTAATCCAGCACCCGAAATAATTGCATCTATTTTACTTTTTACAGCTACTTCAACTAAAGCTGCATAGTCAGTAATTGCGACCATTGCATTAATTGCAACCATCCCTTTACCTTTAGCAATCTCTTTAGCTTTCTTTATTTCATTAGCTAGCTCACGTTTATTAGCTTCTAGCGGATTTTTTTCAAAATCATCAGCACGATAACCAGGATGAGCAGTTGAAATAACACCCATACCACCATTTAAAGCAACATTTCCAGCCAAATTTCCAAGTGAAATACCAACTCCCATGCCACCTTGTATGATTGGTACATCAAGAGTCATATCTCCGATATTTACCTTTTTCATAATTAAAACTCGCTTTCTAATTTCTTAAATGCCTTATCACAATCATCAAATAATTCTTTAATAATTACTTTTAGAGGTCTAATTTCATTGATCATTCCGACTACTTGGCCAGCCATTAATGAACCGGTATCGGCGTCACCTTCTAAAACTGCTCTACGTAGTGAACCTAATGTATATTTTTCAAGTTCCATCATGTCAGCACCTTCTTTTTCACGCTTAACATACTCTTTAGCCATTTTATTTTTTATTACCCGTACTGGTGTTCCTGCGATTCTTCCAGTTACTGTAGTGCTTGTATCTTTAGCTTTGATTACAGCTTGTTTATAATTTTCATGAATCGGACACTCTTCGCTTGCAAGCAGACAAGTTCCTACCTGTACTCCACAAGCCCCTAGAGCATACGCTGCCAATACCTGTTTTCCACTCGCAATTCCCCCAGCTGCTATAACAGGAACACTAACTGCTTCAACTACTTGAGGTACTAATGCCATTGTAGTTAATTCACCTATATGACCACCTGCCTCAGTTCCTTCAACAATAATTGCATCAACGTTATATTTTTCAAGGCGCTTTGCTAAAGCTACACTTGGAACAACTGGCAATACTTTAATTCCTGCTGCTTTCCATGCAGCAACATATTTACCAGGATTTCCTGCTCCAGTTGTTACGACCGGCACTTTTTCATCAATTACTAATTGTGCCATCTCATCAGCACAAGGATTAATCAACATGATATTGACACCAAAAGGTTTATCAGTTAAATTACGGCAAATTTCAATATTCTTTTTTAATGTAGCAGTGTCCATTCCACCGGCACCAATTAAACCAAGTGCGCCAGCATTAGATACACTAGCTGCAAATTCACCGGTAGCGATATTTGCCATTCCTCCTTGAATCAAAGGATATTCAATATTTAATAATTTATTTAATTTCATCTTCTAACTCCATTCCATTAATGTTGCGCCCCAAGTAAGACCACCCCCAAAACCAACACAAATAATTTTGTCACCTGGTCTTAACATTCCTTTTTCATTCATTTCACCTAAAGCCAAAGGAATGCTAGCTGCTGATGTATTCCCATATTCCTGCAAATTCATATAAAACTTATCTTCTGAAGACTTCATCTTCTTATATACATTTTTAATAATTCGATAATTTGCTTGATGACAGACAACGTAATCAATCTCATCAAGAGTTAAATTTGTTTTTTCTAAGATTGCATTAATACTTTCAGGAATTACTTTTATTGCAAACTTAAACACTTCCTGCCCAGCCATCGTTAAATAATGATCCTGATTAGATTTACTGATTGCCGGGGCCTTTAATGCTTCTAAATTTCCCGCTGAATTACTGTAGCTAGCAAAAATACCATCACCATTTCCAACTACAAGGGCTCCAGCCCCATCACCAAACAAAACACAAGTATTGCGATCTTTGAAATCCATTATTTTGGAAATTTCTTCACTTCCAATGACTAAAGCATATTTCTCTTCCATGTTTTGTAATAATGCCTGGGCTACCGTTAAGGCATACACAAAGCCGCTACAAGCAGCATTTAAATCAAAGCACATTACTTCTTGATCATTCAAACCTAATCTTTCTTGAATCAAACAAGCAGTGCTGGGAGTAAAATAATCGGGTGTCATTGTTGCACAGATAATCAATCCAATCTTACTTTTATCTATTTTTTCAACTGCCTTTAAAGCTGCTTGATACCCAAGTTCTACGCAACTTTCATTTTCAGCAATATGTCTTCTTTTTATCCCGGTTCTAGAGACGATCCACTCATCTGATGTTTCAACCACTTTTTCAAGGTCGAAATTATCAAGTACTTTTTGTGGTGCATAATAACCAGTTGATAATATTTTTAATCCACTCATATAATCTCCTAATATTTTTCTTTGATATCTTCAAAGAAATACAATAACTGTTGTAATGATTTAATCAATAACTCATCATCAAGAACATGACTATCTTCACAGACACGACTTACCATCTCTTCGTGAAAGTCTCGATGTACTTTGCAAACACGATTGCCTTTAGCTGTCAGCTCTACACGAATAATGCGTCGATCATTATCATCTTTACGACGTTTTACGTATCCCTTAGCTTCGAGCTTTTTTATTGCTGTCGTAATTGTTCCATTAGTTAAAGTCGCCTGAGAAGCAATTGTTGACATCGTGGGATTTGAAAGCGAACTGATTGCATCGATAATATGCAGTTCTGATAAACTTAAATCTTCCACTCCATGTCCTACCATATATTGGGTTTCAATATCCAAAATTTGATTAAACAGTCTTACAAACAGTTGATTAATTAATTCTCGATTTAAAATATCGCGATTAGTCATTCGTAATTCGACCCATTTCTCTAAATTTATTGTAACGTTTATTTACTAATGATGTTTTTGATAATTTCATCAATTCTTCAAGAGTATTTCGAAGATAGATTCTTAAACGTTTGTATACATATTCGCGGTTCTTTGTAATTCCACCTCGAGGTTCTTTGATGATCTTATCAATGATCTTCATTTCATATAAATCATTTGCAGTCAATTTCATTAGCTCTGCAGCTTCATGAACTCTTGAACCATCTTTATCTTTCCATAAGATTGATGCAAAGCCTTCTGGTGATAAAACCGAATAAACACTATTTTCAAGCATTACCATACGATCTCCAACACTTAGTGCCAAAGCTCCACCACTGCCGCCTTCACCGATTACAATCACAATAATAGGCACCGTCAGCTGTGACATTTCCATTAGATTACGCGCAATTGCTTCACCGATTCCATGTTTTTCAGCTTTTAAACCCGGATAAGCACCTGGTGTATCTACAAATGTAACAATTGGTCGATTAAATTTTTCCGCCTGTTTCATCAAACGCATCGCTTTACGATACCCTTCTGGTGAAGACATTCCAAAATTACAGTGTAGATTTTCCTCTAAAGTTCGTCCTTTTAAATGTCCAATTACAGTACAGGGAATATTATTAAACATTGCTAATCCCCCGACAATTGAACCATCATCTTTGTAAAGACGGTCCCCATGTAATTCAATAAAATCATCAAATAAATTATCAATATATTCACGGACATTAGGACGGTCAGCTTTACGAGCAAGATAAACTCGATCATAAGCACTAATATCCTGATATGCTTCAGCTTCAATTTTTGCTTTTGTATTTTCTAAATCTTGAATTTGTAAAGTGTGGTCAATCTCTTGGTCATCCTTTAATTTTAATAACTCTAATTCTATTTCTTTAATTTTTATTTCTTTTTCTTGCAGTGACATTATTGCGCCCCCCTGCTATGCATTTTTAATAATTTGATAATCGTTTCACGCATTTTAGAACGTTCTACGATCATATCAATAAATCCTTGATCTTGCATAAACTCGGTTCTTTGAAAACCTTCGGGTAATTTTTGTTTAATTGTTGATTCAATTACTCTTGGTCCCGCAAATCCGATTAATGCTTTAGGTTCCCCAATAATAATGTCCCCAAGCATGGCAAAAGAAGCAGTAACTCCACCAGTAGTAGGATGAGTAATATACGAAATATATAACAATCCGGCTTCATGATGTTTGGCTAGAGCAGCACTAGTTTTAGCCATTTGCATTAGTGAAATAATTCCCTCTTGCATTCTAGCTCCCCCAGAAGTTGTAAAAATAATGATTGGACATTTGCGTTTTGTCGCATGTTCAATTGCTCTAGTAATCTTTTCTCCGACAGCACCTGACATACTCCCCATTAAAAAACGAGAATCCATCACACAAACAACAACTTTTCTTCCATCAATTCTTCCTGTAGCACAAACAACCGCTTCGTCAAGATTTGTTGTTTCTTCTAATTTTACTAATTTTTCTTTATAACCAGGAAACATTAATGGATCATTTGATTTAATACTTTTATATAATTCTTTATATTTTCCCCCATCATACAAAAGATTTAATCGCGTGTATGCCCGCATCTTTAAATGTGCTCCACATTTAGGACAAACATAATAACTTTCTTTCAAATCTTCACTTAAAATCGACTCTCCGCAAGAATCACACTTTGTATATAAACCATCGGGTACATCAATTCTTTTTTTATCTTGCATTTTATTACGAATAGATTTAAATAAATTCAATTTTTCTTTTCGTGCCTTAAATAACTCTTCCATTTATTATCCCACCAACTTATCTAAGTTATTTTCAATAAAACTTGTATCAAAATTTCCTTTTACATACTCTCCCGTATGTAAAATCAAATATTGTAATTCTTGGTTAGTATCAATTCCGTCAATAACTAATTCAGCTAAAACTCTACGCATTCTTCTAATTGCTTCTAAGCGATTAGAACCATGAACAATAACTTTAGCAATCATGGAATCATAATGTGATGAAACTTTATACCCCTGATATAAAGTTGTATCAATTCTCACCCCTAAACCTCCTGGTAAATGAACACTATTAACAGTTCCCGGACACGGTCTGAATCCCTCACGTGGATTTTCAGCATTGATTCGGCATTCAATCGCATGTCCATTTAAATGAATATCACTTTGTTTATAAGTTAATTTTTGATTTGCAGCAATTCTAATCTGTTCCCTAATTAAATCTACCCCGGTCACCATTTCAGTAATTGGATGCTCAACTTGAATTCGAGTATTCATTTCAATAAAATAATAATTTCCATCTTGATCTAAAACATATTCAATCGTTCCTGCATTGCGATAACCTGCTCCTTTAGCCGCTTTAACTGCATCTTCCCCCATTTTTTGTCGGAGCAGTGGCGTTAAGGCTTTACTTGGTGCCTCTTCAATCATCTTCTGATTGCGTCGTTGAATAGAACAATCGCGTTCTCCTAAATGAATAACATTTCCATAATTATCGGCTAAAATTTGAAATTCAATATGTTTAGGATTTAAAATTAATTTTTCTAAATACATATCATCATCACCAAAACATGCTTTAGCTTCTGCTTTAGCAGTTAAATAAGCATCATCAAATTCTTCTTCGCTAAAGGCTTTTCGCATTCCACGACCACCACCACCTGCTGAGGCTTTAATTAAAACTGGATAACCAATTTGATTTGCAACTTCTTTAGCTTCTTGTAAAGTATTTACACTTCCATCACTCCCAGGAACTACCGGCACACCTGCTTCAATCATTTTTTGACGGGCCATACTTTTATTTCCCATCATATCAATAACATCGCCACTAGGCCCAATAAAAGTTATTCCACATTCTTCTACTAAACGAGCAAAAGTTGAGTTTTCTGATAAAAAGCCAAATCCTGGATGAATTGCATCACAACCTAGTGCAGTCGCTACACTTAAAATATTTTTCATATTTAAATAACTATCCGCTGCCTTGGCAGGACCTATACATACCGCATGATCAGCCAATTGCACATGCAATGAAGTACTATCAACATTTGAATAAACAGCAACTGCTTCAATTCCTAATTCTTGGCATGTTCGAATTATTCTTACCGCGATTTCGCCACGGTTGGCAATTAAAATTCGCTTAAACATCTTAACTACCCTTCAATGATCATTAACACTTGATCAAATTCAACTAAATCTTCAGTATTTGCCATGATTGATGTTACTGTTCCATCAATTGGAGCTTTAATTTCATTCATTACCTTCATTGCTTCAACAATACACAACACCTGTCCTGCTTTTACTTTAGTGCCTACTTCTACATACGGTTTAGCAGTTGGTGAACTAGATGCATAATAAACCCCAACAATTGGTGATTTAACCGGTGTTCCGGTGATTGCTGGTTCATTAGCTGCTACTTGCTCCACTGGCGCTAAAGTAGGCGTTGGAGCAGAAACTACCGGTGTACTTACAACATTTACCGGTGCTACTGGCGTTTTTTCTAATTCTAATTTAATATCATCTATCTCTACTTTCATTTTAAAAACTTCTGAGTTTTCAAATTCATTTATAAGTTGCTTTACTAAATCTATTTTCATAAATACTCTCCTTTATTTTGAATATCAAAGTAATTTTTTAAAAAAATTATTACCCAGCTATTCTGGGTAATAAAAATCAGCATTTATTATGCATTTTCTTTGATATAATCTACGATATCTTGAACTGTTTTAATTTCAGCTGCTTTATCATCAGGGATTTCAATATCAAATTCTTCTTCAACTGCCATGATTAATTCAACTGCATCTAATGAATCTGCATCTAAGTCTTCTTTTAAGTTAGCTTCTAAAGTTACTGCATCTTCATCACAGCTTAAAGAATCAACAATTATTTCTTTTACTTTTTCAAATTCCACGTTATATTCCTCCTCGTGTATATTACGGTCACATTATAACAAAATCAAAACATTTGTAAATAGTTTGATGTTCAAAACTTTTATCGAAGACTGTCGAATTAACCCAAAACCTAGTAAAATCAAGGTGTTTCAAGTAATATTTTTTTTCGTTTTTTTTATGTTTTAATCGTCATTTTTTTATGTTATAGTCTTTTTTAGGAGGGCACAATTAATGAAAATACCCGAAATAAAAGCTAAGACAATCATTCAAAACAAAGCCGATAAAAATCATTTTTGGTTTGGTTTTGACTACAACATGAATCTCTACCAAGGATGTCATCACGGTTGTATTTATTGTGACAGTCGTAGTGATTGTTATCAAATCTCAAACTTTGATCAAATTAAAGTAAAACATAACGTACTCACCCTACTTTCTAAAGAACTTTGTTCTAAAAAAAGAAAAGGGGTGATTGCAATTGGAGCCATGTCTGATCCCTATAATCATTATGAACAACAATTAAAGATAACTCATCAAGCTTTAAAAATAATAAAGCAAACCAATTTTGGTGTAATGATAACGACTAAAAGTCATACGCTCATTAACGATCTTGAACTCATAAAACAAATTAATGATAAACAATCTGTCCTAATTTGTATGACCATTACTTGTGGTGATGATTCATTAGCAAAATTGATCGAACCAAATGTTTCAATTTCATCAAAACGATTTGAAACAATTAAACAATTACGCCAACACAATATTTATGCTGGGGTTTTAATGACACCGATTTTGCCATTTATTAACGATACCCCTGAAAATATTCGAGAAATCATCTATCGCGCACATTTAGCTAATGCCAGCTTTGTTTATCCTATGTTTGGTGTGACTTTACGAGATCATCAACGTGATTATTTCTATACGCAGCTAGATCATTTATTTCCCGGCTGTAAGGAACGCTATATAAAACAATTCGGTAATACTTATTTATGCAACAGCCCACGACTTTATGAATTAAAAAATATATTTATTGAAGAATGTCACAAATATAATATCATTTATAAGATGGAAGATATTATAAATGGTTATAAACAAACTGCATCATCGGAACAATTGAGTTTATTTTAAAAAATAGTCCAGAAGATCTTCTGGACTATTTAGCATGTTCATATGTATAATTCATTACCACTTAATAGATAATACTCATCTTTTTTTAGTATCAATGTTTTGATAGTCTAAACGTTTATACAAATTATCAATATATTGGTGTTTTAAAACCTCTTGAAAACTATATTTAAAATTCAAATCAAATACAAATACTAAATGTGGTAACCAAATATCTAAATCATTTTGCCGACAGCTGCTTAAAATCATTTCATGATTCAAAAATGACTGGTACACTGCTCTCACTAATCAATTGTTTTTCTATTTCTTCTTTTCCCTTATAATAAATTGTTTCTAGCGGGAGAGTAGATTAATTTCCAGCTTATCGATTTTGTTAGCATCACGGATAATCTTTGCATGCAGTAATTCATGAGTATCTAATCCCATTCAAATCACATATTTATTGTGCTTTTTGATTGCTTTATAAATAATTTGCTCATTATTATAAATATCACTAAATTTTTCAATCAACCTATCTTAAAATAATAAAGAGACATCGAAATCATATTCACTGACATAAGTATTAAATTCTTTATATGCATCCTCTATTTTTATCATTAACTTACCTCAAAAAAGTGATCTTAATTATTAAGATCACTCTTTTCTTTTAAATATTCATTAGCATGGTTCATTATATTTAACATCTTCTTAAAAGTATCACTATTTTGATAATTAAGTCGTTTAACTAATTTTGTAATATAATCTTGTTGATAAACATAATTACAACTATACTGATAATTCAAATCAAATATCAAGGCCAAAAAGGATACCCAGCGATCCAAGTCAGTTTTACGAGTGGTACTAAGAATTGATTCACTATTCATAAATGTTTCATATATCGATTCAGTAATGATGTCATTCTCTAAAATCTCTTGTCCAGCATCCAAAAATGCTTCGAACGTTTCTAACAAACCTGTTTTAAAGATATCGATTTTGTCAGCATCACGAATTATTTTACAGTGGAGCATCTCATGTTCACTTAATCCCTCAGCAATTTTATATTTATTATGATTAAAAATAGCTTTGTAGATCAGTGGATAATCTTTTTGATCAATATCAAATTTACTAATTAAATTATCATCAAATAAAATTTGAACACCTAATAATGCATGATCAATTGTTTTACTATCAATAAAACAATTATAACGTTTTAATTGTTCAAATCTCCCAATATCATGTAATAATCCAATTAATGATGCTAAGTCTATTTCATCTTGATCTAACCCGAGACTCACTGCAACATTTTTTGAGGCCTCCATAACACGATAAGTATGTTCTATCTTTAAGGCAACTTTAGGATTATCTTTATCATAATTCGCTACATATTCATCAAACAATCTTTTAGCATTTTTTAAATCTATCATCTAACCACCTCCAGCTATCATTATATGCTCTTTAACAGCATTTCTCTACTATTTTCTAAATAGTAATTTCTATTTTTATATGGTTATGTTATATTAATAAACAAGGATGTGATTAGATGAAATTAAGATTAACTACTACTAATGATTTAACCGCTGTCATGACAATTATCAATCAAGCTAAAGTATATTTTAAAGAGCAGGGAATCAACCAATGGCAAGATGGTTATCCTGATGAATTAACTATTATTAATGATATTAGCCGCCATGAAGCTTATGTGCTTGAAGATAACGGAGAAATAGTCGCAACTGCGATGATCTCTAAAGAGCTTGAACCTAGTTATAATTATATAGAAGGGAAATGGCTTCAAGATAATGCATACATTGTAGTTCATCGCATCGCGATACGAAATGATCAAAAAGGTAAAGGCTTGGCAAAAATCATTATTGATGAAGGATTAAAACTTTATCCTAAAAAACCAAGTATCCGTATGGATACTCATGATGATAATCTTTCAATGCAGCGTTTCTTGATTAAATATGGATTTGAATATTGTGGCACTATTTATTTAGAAAATAAAGAAACTCGACGAGCATATGAAAAAATTCTTTAACCTGCATTACAAAGTGCAGGTTTTATTGTTCAATAAAATCAATCAATACTTGATTAAAACGTTCTCGTTCATCATAAAAAATCCCATGTCCACTATATTCAAACTTGCATAAAATCGAATCTTCTATACATTCATGCATGATTAAAGCAAACGAAAAAGGACAAATTTTATCAAGCACTCCATGCATGATCAAAGTAGTGACCTTAATCTCAAACAAATCTTGATACACATCTTCATCTCGTAAAGAAATTGCTGTTTGGATCGTTCCTATTCCTGATCCCTTTAAACAAATTGATGTAAACCAGTTCATAAATTCACTGCCATGATTTAATGCAAAAACATTTTGTCCGAAATCATGAACCATTTTAGGTCGATTAGTATAACACTGCTCAATCAGTTGATTTACCGCATCGATACTTTGTCCTTCGGGATTATGAATTGTACGAGTATATGAAGGCACTGCAGCACCAGCCAAAACTAGTTTACTTACTCGTTCTTTTCCAAATTTACTCATATAACGAACACAAATCGCCCCACCTATTGAAAATCCTACTAATGTCACATTATGGACATTTAAGGTTATTAAAACACTATGCAGATCTATCGCTAATTGGTCATAATCATAGCCCCTGCCCATAACTTGTGACATTCCTAATCCACGAATATCATAACTAATGATGCGGTATCGACAATCGTTTAAAATATCTTTTTGATATTCATACATTTCTTGGCAAATTGGCCAGCCATGCACTAAAACTACTGTCTTTTGATGAGCTGGATTAATATCCTCTACCGCTAATTTGGCATTATCTGATGATTTTAGATAAAACACATAATCCCCCCTCATCATATTCTATGTAAGCTCAATAATATTATAACCTTATTTTAATTATTAATTTTTGTATACCAGCAGTCGATTAAGTTAATCAATATTTACTATGATTCGCTATCATTAATTTTGATAAATTATATTGTGATATTGGAGTGAGAATATTAATATATATCATCAGTGCAATTATTATCTATGGGTATAGTTGTTATTATTTTACCAGTACTATCGCTAATCTTTTAATTGCATTAATAGCCTTATGAGTATTTGGTATATTTAACATCGGATTAATTTTCTTAAGGAATGTTCGCATAAAAAATAATTATAGTGGTCTCTTGTAAGTTGAAACATTCCTTATTCTCAGCTTGTTTTTAAATGATTTTAATAGCTTGAGCGACTATAACCCCATTATTCTTTTTACTAACAGAAATATTACTATGACATATAATATTTCTGTTAGTAACTTGATAATTACAATAATTTTGACTATTATCTTAGTTATTTTCAATATTTATATCTTTAAGTGTAAAAATTATTTCATTTGTATTCATATCTTATTGTATTCAGCATATTTTTATATGAGGTGAAGAACATGGATACTAAAGTAAATAAGCCTTACCCCGAAGTAAAAGTAACTGTGCCAAATGAAACTTATGGTTTAATGATCCTTGATAATGTCGGTGGGATGAATTCTGAAACATCTGCAATTTGTCAATATATTTATAACCATAGTATTGCTGGCGAAGATTTTTTAGAACTAAAAAAAACATTTTTAAATATTTCTATGGTCGAGATGCATCATTTAGACATCTTCATGACCCTTGCCTTAGAATTAGGTTTAGACCCCCGCTGGTGGAGCTGTCTAAATGATCAATGTACTTATTGGTCACCATCATATTTAAATTATCCTAATTCACTAGAGGAAGTACTAAAAACAGCAATAGACGCTGAATATCAGGCAATTGATAAGTATATGTATCAAGCTAGCGTCATCAAAGATCCCTATATTGTTGCGATTTTAAATCGAATCATTGAAGATGAAGAACTGCATATCAAGGTTTTAAAAGAATGGGAAACTAAATTAGTTAGATAATCTAACTAATTAGTTTTCCTTCTTTTAATAATTGCAATAATTGTAAATTTTGCGCCGCACTACCTACATAATTAGTAATTCCATTAAGTTTTGCTAAATGTTGACGATTTTCAAAACTTGTATCAACATTAATTTGCTGAAGGGCTCCAACTAAACTATCTCCAACATAATTAGGATTTGATAAATAGCTTACCCTACCTTCAATTACCTGGTCATTGACCCAGCCTTGATCATTACCTATTAAATAAGGATTTCGAGTATTTTTTACAATTCGAGTTATCTTTCCAACATTACGATATGGCCGTAACGGATTAGAAGATTCACTAGTTAAAAAGACATAGCTAAATCTTACTGTATCACCTAATTTATATTGTTCCACTGCTGTATCAATATCAAAATTATTCTTACCTGCACGTTTAATAATAGCTGGAAAATCAGCATAACAATAATTCATATCAACAATTGTTGGTACCCCTTGAACCCATCCAGTCGAACTATATTGCCACATATCATACGGTTTATCATAATTTAACTCAGCAGCATAGTTAGCAACCCACCGTGTATAATTATCAAAAATCGGATCCGTTAATTTAGTGTTCCACCAGTATAGTGAAGCATACATCCCAACATAATATCCATTGGCTTCTAATTCATCAGCAAATGTTTTAGCGATATTTGCAATCACATCATTTGATTGCTTTCCAGTCGTATTATTATCTTCTAAATCATAATACACTGGATATGCCATCTTATAGTTTTTCACTAGACGTAAAACATGTTGTGCTTCCCCTCTAGCATCACTACTATTTTTAGCATATGAATATAAGTAAACACCAAACGGTATTCCTAATCGTGTACACTCGTCTGCATTTCTTTTAAACAAACGATCATCTTGATCTGTTCGATCTTGACCAAAACCACATCTAAGAATTGCAAAATCAACTCGATCTTGAACAATTTCCCAATCAATTACCCCCTGATATTGTGAGACATCAATTCCATGTGTCGTCATTCTTCCACCTCCATTAATAATATATGAGTAATTGTCAAAAATGTGTGACTTTCTAGACTTTTTTATCATTTTAATGCGAAACAATGAATATTATGTTATAATCACATTGGTATGGATTAAATACGCCATCTTTAAAACTGAATATAAAACTAAATAATATATATAAATTGGAGGTCGATGAAATGAAAAAAGTATTCGTCACTGCCTTAGGAGTCTGTACAATGCTTTCATTAGTAACTATTCCCACTCCTGTTCAGGCAACTGATTTTTCCGGGCAAGAAGATAAGTACATGAAATTATGCTCATCTTCAAATCTTTCAACTAATAACTTGAACACTTGTAAAGAATTCAATACATACTTGAAAAATAAAAATAAAGAATTGAAATCTCAAGTAAGTGATTCAAAAAGCAAAGTATCTGATACTCAAAATAGTTTGAATAGTATCTCAAGTGAAATTAGTGCATTAAATGATCAAATTGCTGAAAAACAAAAAGAAATTGAATATTTACAAACTTCAATTTCAAATTTAGAAGCAAGTATAGCTAAAAAAGAAGAAGAAGTAAAAGAACGTATGTATTCAATGCAATCATACAATAACAATAATTCATATATTGACTTTATCTTCGGGGCTTCTAGCTTCACTGATATGTTTGCCCGAATTGACAGCGTTAATGAAATAACATCGTATGATGATGAATTAGTTGCACAACTAGCTGATGAAAAAGAACAAGTAGAAACACAAAAAGCTACGGTTGTTACTGCCAAAGCTAATATTGAAAGTCAAAAATCATCAAAGCAGGCACTACAACAAGAATATCAAGCTCTATTTGAAAAACAAAACGCTGATTTGATTGCGCAAGAAAAAGCAGCTGCTCAAGCGGCCGATTCAAGTCAAAAAATCACTGATAATATCGCTGCACTATTAGCTGCTACTGAAAAATCACAAGTTTCTGGCGGAAGCGTTGTTTCTGGTGATTCTGCAGTTGGAAACGCAATTGCACAAAAGGCTTTAACTCGCGTTGGTTATATGTATGTATGGGGTGGATGTCACAGCATGTCTGAAATCGCTAATCCAAACCACACTGCATTTGACTGCTCAGGTTTAGTCAACTGGGCTTATTATCAATCAGGTGTCAACATTGGTTCTAATAATACCAAATCGCTAGCTAGTAAAGGGGTATCTGTTTCTCGTAATAACATGCAGGCCGGAGATATCATCTTATTTAGCAGTAATGGAAGTACCAGCGGAATTCACCATGTCGGTATTTATATCGGTGGTGGTAACATGGTTCATGCTCCACAAACAGGTAAACCTGTTCAAGTAGCGGATCTTGGTTATTCATATTGGCAAAAAGAATGGTATGACGTTCGTAGATTGTATTAATACAATTAGATGAGCAAGCTTGCTCATCTTTTTTATCACATATATATGAAATTCATAAATTAATTTCATTATTTCCATAACAAATGTGATATTTTTTAGAAAATTAGCTTTATATCCTTAGAAAAAATCTAAATTAGTATTTACTTATTAAGAAAAATATAGGATAATTACTATGTATCGAGGTGATTGTATGAAAATAAAAAAAGTTATATCTACAGCTTTAACGCTGACAATAGTAACAAGTGCATGTTATTATGCAGCCCCTGTGGCAGCCGATGAATTTGATGGTAATGAAAGTAAATATATGACATTATGCTCATCTTCAAATTTATCTAGTAGTAACAAATCAACTTGTGAAGCATTCAACAAGTATCTTAAAACTAAAAATTCTGAATTAACTAAAAAATTGGCCGAACAAAAAGAGGCTGCTAGTGACACTAAAACAACACTAGAAAGCGTTCAAAAACAATTAGATGAAGTTAATAAACAAATCAGCGATAAAGAAGCTGAAATTGAGTATTTAAATACAACTATTGCCAATCTTCAAGCAAGTATTGAAAAGAATACTCAATTATTAAAAGATCGTATGTATGCAATGCAATCTTATGCAAATGAAAATACATATATTAACTTTATTTTTGGTGCAAGCAACTTCACGGAAATGTTCTCAAGAATCGACGGTTATAACGAACTTACACAAAGTGATAAAGAGTTGATTGAAGAACTTAATAAACAAAGAAAAGAAGTTGAACAACAACAAACTATTTTAGAAGAAGCTAAAGCCACTTTAGTTATTCAGCAAGAAGAACAAAAAACATTAAAAACAAAATATACAGCTTTGTTAGAGGAACAAAACAAATCAATTGCATCTACTCAAAACACGATTTATGATTATGGTGAAATGACTGAAACCCTGGATGCTGCAATTAAAAAATTTAATGAAGAAGCATATGAAACTCCAACTCCTACACCACCGCCTCCAAAACCTGATAATGGTGGAAACAATAATAATTCCGGTGGTAACAACAACAATAATAACAACAACAATAATAACAATAGCGATTCTGGAAATAACAACAATGGCGGAAACAATAATAATGATTCTAGCACATCAGATAATCTTGGTGAAAAAATCTATGCTGCTGCTTATGCTAAATTAGGATCGCGTTATTGGTGGGGAGCTCAAGGTCCCACATACTTTGACTGTTCTGGTTTAGTATATTGGTCATTAAAACAAGCAGGTGTTAGTGGTGGTCGAGATACTGCTGCTGGTTACTCCAGAAAATGGTCAGCTGTAAGTTTTGCAAACTCTAAAACTGGTGATTTAGTATGTTTTGGTAGTCCAGCTTATCATATTGGAATCATTGTTGTAAACAGCGATGGTTCCAGATCAATGGTTCATGCCGGTGGTGGTGATTCATCAACACACGGTGATAATCCAAAAGCTTATGTTAAAGTATCTTCAATTGAACCAGGATCATATTACTATAGTAGAATAAGTACAATTAGACGTGTTAGTAAATAATAGATATTTTAAAGGACAAATTTTGTAGTTCACTACAATACTTGTCCTTTTTTATTTTAGGCGATAATTATCCAAATAATATATGATCGTTATGTTATATTTATATCCTATTTAAAATTTACTATGCTATAATTAAAGTTAGAAAACAAAGGAGGGAAATGAGCATGAAAGCAAAGATAATATCCCTCTTTCATTACTTATTAGTCTTTTTATTAATAATTTTTAATACCAGCTGTCAAGCTAAATCAATAAATATTGTTGATACAAATAATAATGATCAGATTGAACTAAATTTTTATGGATATAAAACGGAAGCAATTAATGTTGTTGCAATCGAAGAAATTTTACAAGCTTATATGGATAAAAATCCCAATATTACCATTACCTATGAAAGTGTGAAAGGAACTGAGTATTATGAGATACTAAAAAAACGTTTGGCCTCTAATAACTATGATGACATTTTTATGATCGATGAAGATAATTTACAGCAATTAACTAATTATAATTATTTTGAAGATTTATCAAAGCTAAAAACAATAAAAAACTTTAACACAAACTCATTGGAACAAATGGTGCAACCAGATAATACGATCCCCTATATTCCAACTTCTATTTCAGCATTTGGATTATATTGCAATCTTGATTTACTAGAAAAACATCATCAGTCAGTTCCTAAAAATAATCAAGAATTTATGGCTGTTTGTCAATATTTTATTGAGCAAGGAATTACTCCGATCATCGCTAATAATGATATTTCTCTAAAAACAATTGCTCTTGCTAAAGGTCTTTATCCCATCTATCAATCACCTGAAAAGGATAGAATAATCGCTTCACTAAATCAAGATCCTAGCATTCTTTGTAATTATCTTAAAGAAGGATATCAATATGTTAAACAGTTAATCGACAATAAATTCATTGATGCAGCCACAACTTTAAAAACAGAAAAAACTGCAGACGATCTAATACAGTTTGAAGAAAATAAAAACCCTTTTATGTTAACTGGTGCCTGGGCCTCTGTTCGAGTTGAAAAAAGTTCACCAGATTTAAATTTTAAAGTTTACCCTTATCCAATTTTAGACGATGGAGCAATTCTAGTTTCAAATATTGATACCCGTGTATGTATTAATGCTAAAGGTCCACATATTACTGAAGCAAAAAAATTTATTGAATATTTAAGTCAAGAAGATGTGATGTGGAAATTTGTAAATAGTCAGTCCTCTTTTAGTCCTCTGAAAGAACAACGTATTGCTGATGATCCTAAGATTCAAGAATTAAGCCCTTATTTAACCTCAGAGAAAACAATTCTAGGTAGTGATTCAAATATAAATCTTCCCCTTTGGTCACTTACCCATGAAGGAATCACCCAATTATTAACAGGAAACAGTATTGATAGTGCATTAGAAATAATCAAAAATTATGAACAGTGAGGATGATTCCAATGAAAAATAAAAAAATATCGTTAATGATTGTCGGGGGAATTAGTGCTGTGATTTTTGTTGTTTTTTCCATGTTCATTTATGTTAATTATGTTCAAGATTCTCTTTGGGATAAGTCAATCAATGATATTTTAGAAACAACCTCTCAGGAGGAAAAAGCCTTTAATGTCTATATGACTAAAGAAATGACTAACTCCCAAAACATCCTTACTAATATTGCCTATCTACAAACTAAGATTCCGCAGTATCTCCAGCATCTATCTAATCGTGAAGAAGCTAAATATTTATATATCGACTATACCAATGACTGCTACTATGATGAAAATGGTAATTATCCGTTAGGTGATGAACAGTTGTTTCAGCAAATAAAAGCTGATAATAATTCACAAGGATTTTTAGAGCCCTATCTTAATTCAAAAACAGGTATTAAGACTTTTGCAACTTATGTAAAAACAAGCGATAGTCAAAGTGTCATTGTCAAAGAAACTCAATTAAGTTTTATTATTGAAAACTTCTCACTTTCGTTTTATAACGATTTAGGTTTTTCATATATTGTTAAAGATAATGGTGAAATTTTAATTCGTTCCAAACATCGTAACTCAAATCGTACTTTTAAAAACTTATTTGATTTAATCGATCTGTCTGGTAATGATGCAAAAACCATTGAATCATTTAAAGCATCTTTATCTAAAAGAGATAAAGGTGTTGCCTTATTTAATTATCAAGATAGTTCCAATGTATTTTGCTATGTTCCATTACAACAAAACAATCACTGGTTTATTATTTCAATTATTCCTAATAATGTAATCATGAAGCAGGCCAATAACATTATTATTTCCTCCATAATTCTATGTAGTGGTATTGCTGGTGCAATCAGCTGTGTTGTTTTGCTATATATCCGTGATAGCCGTAAACACAAAAGAATGTTAGAGAACTTAGCTTTTTATGATCATTTGACCATGCTCTATAATTATCAAAAGTTTAAAACAGAGGGGGAAAAATTATTTTTGGAACGTAATCATACCCTTCTTGCAGTTCTGTATTTAGATATTAATGACTTTAAAATAATTAATGAATTATATGGTTATAAATATGGTGATAAGATCTTAACGCAGCTGGCAAATATTTTAAAAAAATTGGTCATAGCCCCAGGACTTACGTGCCGAGTAAATGCCGATAATTTTTTAATCATGCAGTCATATCATGATAGAACCGAACTGGAAAACTTATGCCAAGAAATCAATCAAAAATTTTGTAATCTTTTAGAATCACTTGATAATAAAAATAATACTATAGTTAAAATTGGTATATGCTGCTATGAAGATGATCAAACAATCTCAGGTATTGATGGTCTAATTGACTGTAGTCACCTCGCTTTAAATGCATATATACCTGGCCAAACCAATAACTATTACTTCTATAATTCTAAAATGCATGATCAAATGATTAGAAAAGTAGAGATTGAAAATAACATGGAGTCCGCTTTACTGAATAACGAATTTACATTCTATCTACAACCAAAGTATGCGCCAAATGGACAAGTCATGTTAGGAGCTGAAGCTCTAGTTCGTTGGCTTGAGCCATCAGGAAATCTCATTATGCCTGGTGAATTCATTCCAATCTTTGAACAAAATGGCTTTATTCTTAAAATGGATGAATATATATTTGAAAGTGTTTGTAAGTTTCTCTATCAACGAATTATCGAAAACCTGCCAAATGTTCCTATATCAATTAATATTTCTAGATTACATCTTTATCAAGATGACTTTATTGAACGCTACAGTAAAATAAAAAATAAATATAGTTTACCTGATAAATTAGTTGAATTAGAAATAACCGAAAACATTTTACTTGATAATATTGAAAAAATTAGAAACATTATCATTGAACTACAAAATAATGGCTTTACTTGTTCAATCGACGATTTTGGTTCAGGTTACTCATCATTAAATTCTTTAAAAGACTTACCATTTGAAGTCATAAAATTAGACCGGCTTTTCTTAATCAACAGTTATGATATTCAAAGAAGTCAAGAAATCATCAAAGCTATTGTTGAAATGGCTAAAACTATTAATATTAAAACAGTTGCTGAAGGTGTCGAAACCCCAAGCCAATTGGAATTTTTAAAAATGATTGATTGTGATATGATCCAAGGATATATCTTTTCTAAGCCACGACCAATCAAAGAATTTGAACAACTGCTTATAAATCAAGAAAAATAACTTTTTAATTAGATTCCTATTTTTAGAGTTGCAGACTCGAAAGTAGGAATTTTTTAACATTTTCTTAGATATGCACCCAAAAACAGCGTATTATCTTTATTTATTGAGTTAGCAATATCTCGCTAAATATCATATAACAATTATTCTTTCCATAGAAACATTTTTTCAAAAAACGATCAATAATACTCTTTATCTAATAATATTCTAAAATTTGATAGTACAAAGAAAACTTGTTTTTAAAATTATTATCCCTTCATTATAATTATAAAAGGTTTACTACATCATAATATCATCAAATCAATCTAATAAAATATTCGTTATTCATATCAATACCATCTTTTTCATCAAACTGTATACTTTTCTATAACTATAACGTCAATAATTTTTAATATTTATATTAAATAGTCTTTAAAATTAGCAGCTTTTAAAGACCAGATATTTTTTATTTTAATTGAAAACGATAACATTGATATTAGAGATTTAATAATTTTTATTTTAGTGCTATAATCTACAAGAAAAGAGGGATAGTGTGAAGTATGTACATCAATTTTTAATTATTATGACAATCTCATTTATTGGGGAATTGTTGGGATTGTTATTGCCATTGCCAATACCGGCAAGCGTTTATGGTTTAGCAATAATGCTAATTTGTTTATTTACTAGAGTAATTAAATTAAATCAAATCGAGGAAGTAGCTGATTGGCTGATCTTAATCATGCCCGTTTTATTTGTTCCTTCTGCTGTTAGTCTAATCAACGTTGGTAATGCTATTATTAAAGATCTCCTAGTTATTGGAATTGTCACTTTAATTAGTACCATCGTTGTTATGATCGTTACAGGAAAAGTTGCACAAGTAATCATTGAACGAAAGGAGGATAATGATAATGGATAGTTTTTTGCTTGAAACAGTATATTTTGGGATTGTTATCAGTCTATTATCATATTGGATTGCAGTTCAAATAAGAAAATTATTGCCCTACCCAATTTTTAATCCTTTATTGATCAGTGCTGTTATTTCAATTGGTATATTAATCATTTTTGATATTGATTTTGATACATATAATAAGGGAGCTCAATTCATTACTTTTTTATTGACCCCAGCTACTGTTTGTTTGGCGGTACCACTTTATAAACAAGTGCAAATATTAATTAAACATTTAGATGCTATTTTAATCAGTTTATTTAGTGGTTGTCTTGCCGGAATTGTTTCCATTTTTATAATGTGTTTAATTATGAAAGCCGATCCTGTAATTTATTATTCACTTTTACCAAAATCAATTACAACAGCAATCGCAATTGGTGTTTCTGATAAACTAGGCGGTAATTCAACCATTACAGTTGGAATTGTTATTATTACTGGTATCCTTGGTGCTATCATTGCTAAAAGTATTTGTAAATTATTTAAAATTAAGCATCCTGTTGCAATCGGTTTAGCCCTTGGTAATAGTGCCCATGCGATTGGAACATCAAAAGCTTTAGAATTTGGAGAAATTGAAGGAGCTATGAGTAGTTTATCAATTGTTATTGCTGGATTATTAACTGTAATCATTGCACCATTAATGGCAAATTTATTATAAAAAATAACCCTTTATTCAAATAAAATGATATGTACTGGATAATCCATATCAAAACGAGTAAAGGGATTTCTTTTTATTATATCTGACTATATGTCTCTGGACTTTCTAAGCGCTCAACCAAACGCTGTAATGATTGCTCAAACCGATCAGTAAATGGTTCATCAAAATAAAGATAACCATTTTCATAGTCCTCATCTACAGCTGTTTCAACAACTACAGTAAGACTTTGATAAACGCTACTAAGATTTTCTTTTATATATTTTAATTCCTGATGATTGTATTCTTCAATAAAAATATAATGATCACAAACCTCTAATGCATATTTAAGTTCATCATTAAAATTATCTTTAATAATTTCATGATTAAGAATTCCAACTTGAAACCCACGAATCTCTAATTCTAAAGCAAATTCATTTATCCACATTATATTACTTGTATTAGTTAATAAAGTAATATTTTTTTCTTTATTTTTTAAAGTTAGATTTTTTAAATCAAAAAAAACTTGAAGTAAATGCCGAACCAAATTACATTCAGTAATTATGCCTGTATGTTCAGCTGTATATTTCTTTATTTTAGGGTGTGCACGTAAATCAATTGCTTTTAAGGCTTGGGAAAGTTCAAAATATCGATCGACTAAGTCCTGTTTTGTAATATTGTTAGTAATGCTATTGACGCTAAAAAAATGATAATTAGTATATGGTAAAATATCAGTATCATAACCAAAAGCCACTTTTGCTTTAACCCCTTTTTCATCCCAGCCAATAAACCTTCCAATTCGTCTTGCTGCTTGTCCTGAGACGATTTTAACATATCCAAATTTAGCCATAATTAATACTCCTCTTTCTTTATAATTTCTTAGCAGCATTAAATATTCATTTTAATAACTATTTTCAATGCCCCTTATTCGCTTATATAAAAATTCATTTGTTGGTACTTTTAGTTTATGCTTTGATGCCAAAGAAATTACTGTTCCAGCAAACATTTCAACTTCACTGTAACGACGTACTTTTGCATCTTGAGCCATTGATGGTAAACCCAGAGGAGCCAAAGTCCTAATTATCTCAATATAATGCTTCAAATCCGTTTCAGTTAGATCAACTCCCTCGTAATGTGACAACTCAATAATTTCCTTCATTGCTGCAATCAAGGTATCATTTGCTTCCCCTGGCATTAAAGCACCACTATAATTGGTATTATATGCCATACAAGTCTGATTTATCCCAACATTCAACATGAATTTAGCCCACATACTATGTAAAATATCGCCTTTAACTTCATAATTAATTTTTGCTTGATCGAAGAAGCTAGTAAGCTTATCCAACTTATCTTTTTGCTTGAAATCAGTGATTCCCAATAAGAGCTGTCCTTCTTTAATGTACTTTAGAGATGTTCCAAACTTCATTGCATCCATTCCCTGAGCAACCGCATAAATTACTTTTTCTCTCCCATAGTATTCACTAATAACCTTTTCACTGTCAATCCCATTTAAAACAGAAATTATTATTGTATTTTTATCAACACATTTTTTAATTTCCTTTATTACTTCTTCTAAAGCAGTCCCTTTTACTGCTATGATTATTAAATCAAATGGAACGGCATTAAAATACTCAACTAAATTAAATAAAACTTTCTCACCATTTATTGTAAATACAGTTTCCTGATATGCTTTTTTCCTTTTTTCATCAACTATAAATGTCACTGCTTCTCTAGTAATGTTTTTGCAATAAAATCTCCATATAACATTCCTAAAGCACCCATCCCAATAATTCCAACTCGTTTGATCACAATAATATCCTCCATAAGAAAAAAGCTGATCAATGACCAGCTTTTGCATCAAGTTTCAATTAATTATTTAGATAATTCAGCGAAATATTTGATTGTTCTAACCATGTTAGAAGTATATGAATTTTCATTATCATACCAAGCAACTGTTTGAACTTCAGTAGTTCCGTTGTCCATTGGTTTAACCATAGTTTGAGTTGCATCAAATAATGAACCATAGTTAATTCCAATAATATCAGAAGAAACTAATTGTTCTTCAGTATATCCAAATGATGGAGTAGCTGCTGCTTTCATAGCTGCATTTACTTCTTCAACTGTAACTTCACCTTCAACAACTGAAGTTAAGATTGTAGTTGATCCAGTAGGAACAGGTACACGTTGAGCAGAACCAATTAATTTTCCGTTTAATTCAGGGATAACTAATCCGATAGCTTTTGCTGCACCAGTTGAGTTAGGTACGATATTTACTGCAGCTGCACGAGCTCTTCTTAAATCACCTTTTCTATGAGGTCCGTCTAATACCATTTGGTCACCTGTGTAAGCATGTACTGTTAACATGATACCAGATTTAATTTTAGCTAAGTTATTTAAAGCGTTAGCCATTGGTGCTAAACAGTTAGTTGTACAAGATGCTGCAGAGATGATTGTATCATCAGCAGTTAAGATATTTTCGTTTACTCCGAATACAACTGTTGGTAAGTCATTTCCTGCTGGTGCAGAGATAACAACTTTTTTAGCTCCTGCATCAATATGAGCTTGAGATTTAGCTTTAGATACATAGAAACCAGTACATTCTAATACTACATCTACACCGATTTCACCCCAAGGTAATTTAGAAGCATCTGCTTCACTATAGATTTTAATTTCTTTTCCATCAACAGTGATTGAATTTTCACCAGCTTCAACTTTATCAGCTAATGCATATCTACCTTGTGCTGAATCATATTTTAATAAATGTGCTAACATTTTAGGATCAGTTAAATCGTTGATTGCTACAACTTCATATCCTTCAGCACCAAACATTTGTCTGAATGCAAGACGTCCGATACGTCCAAATCCGTTAATTGCTACTTTTACTGCCATTCTTTATATTCCTCCTTGAATGTTCTTTATGCTCATATTATATTCCAGAAAGGCAAGAAAAGCAACTAATGTAACGGGTTTCATTGAAAAAAATTAAATATTTCACAAAAGATTCATAAATTTAACTTTAATGGAACAAAATCTAACATTATTCTTTTATAATATAAATTTAGTGACTTTTACAAGCCTAGTTTTACCGCAATCTTTCTTGCCTTTTATAGGCTTAAATGAATAATTATTATTTTAATTACTATACTTAAATGTGGAGGTAAGATAATGCATTTAGTTCCTACAGTAATTGAAAAAACAAACCAACGTGAATATGCTTATGATATATATTCACGACTATTAGAAGACCGGATCATCTTATTAACCGGTACTATTGATGATAAGATGTCCAGCAGTATTGTTGGTCAGCTTCTCTATTTAGAATCATTAGATAACAATGCTGATATTTTTATGTATATTAATTCCCCAGGTGGCAGTATCAATGCGGGAATGGCAATCTATGATACAATGAACTTTATCAAATGTGACGTTTCAACAATCGTAATCGGGATGGCTGCTAGTATGGCTGCCTTTTTACTCAGTGCCGGAGCTAAAGGTAAGCGTTGTAGTTTACCTAATAGTGAAATTATGATTCATCAGCCATTAGGAGCTTTTGAAGGACAAGCGAGTGATATTGAAATTAGTGCCAAACGAATCTTAAAACAAAAGGAAAAATTAAATTTAATTCTTAGTAAAAATACAAATCAGCCCATAGATAAAATTGTTATCGATACTGATCGTGATCACTTTTTAGAACCTGATGAAGCGCTTGAATACGGCTTAATTGATGAAGTTATTTAAAACGACCAACTTATGAAGTGAACCCCAAAAAATGATGTGTACCCAGTTTTCTGGACACGTTTAAATTTAGTTTTAAAAAAATTATGC
>NZ_JAHOCB010000036.1:0-37954 GCF_019125875.1 Erysipelatoclostridium sp. MSK.23.31
AGAAAAGAGATAGCTTTCGCTATCTCTTAAGCCCCTCCACTATTGACACGGAGCCCTTTTCACAAAATCAATCCCTTTTAAAATCAAATATTTAAATTATAAATACCTATTTCACAATATACTTAAAATCTATATGTATTTAAAATTATTTTACAGTAACTAATTCTAAATAGCTAGTAGTTCCACCAACACCTGGTGTTCCAGCAGTAATTAAAATTTGTTCCCCTGGTTCAACACCATTTTCTTTAGCAAGAACTTGAGCATATTCTAATTGAGCTGCACGATCATGCATAGGTTGACATACAACACCTTTTACACCCCAGTTTAAGGCTAATGAACGAGTAACTGGTTCATAAGGTGTAGCTGCAATTACCATAGATTCTGGACGATAACGAGATACACGTTTAGCAGTTGATCCACTTTCAGTATAAACAACAATAGCAGATACCTTAAATTTAGAAGCAATCTCAGCTACTGACATACAAATTGCTTCTGAAGGGTCTTCTGGAGCAGTTCTGATTGCTTTTCTTAATAATGAAGCATAATCTAAAGTTTCTTCTGTCTTTAATGCAATTTTTGTCATTGTCATAACTGCTTCTTCAGGATATTTACCTTGAGCAGACTCACCAGATAACATGATTGCATCAGTACCATCATAAATAGCATTAGCAACGTCACTTACTTCAGCACGAGTTGGTCTTGGATTTTCTTGCATACTATCTAACATTTGAGTAGCAGTAATAACAACTTTACCAGCAGCACGACATTTTTTAATTAATTGTTTTTGAATTAAAGGTACATCTTCAGCAGGTACTTCAACTCCTAAATCTCCACGAGCAACCATGATACCATCAGCTACTTTTAAGATTTCGTCCATGTTTTCAACACCTTCGCTGTTTTCGATTTTAGCGATAATTTGAATTTCAGGATGACCATTTTCAATTAATAATTTTTTAACATCTAAAACATCTTGCGCCCGTCTTACGAAAGATGCAGCAATAAAGTTTACTCCTTGTTCGCATCCAAAAGTAATATCAGCTGTATCTTTAGGAGATAAATAATCAAATCCTAATTTAATTCCTGGAACATTGATTCCACGTTTGTTTTTAACTACACCATCGTTAGCACATACACAAACAATATCTTCTCCTTCAACATGATCAACTAATAATTCAACTTGACCATCATTTACTAAAATGAAACCACCAGGTTTAACATCTTTATATAATTCTTTATAAGTGATTGTAAAACGATCACTTGTACCTTCAATATCTTCAGTAGTAATAACAGTAGTTTGTCCTTTTTTGAATTCTGTTTTTCCACCTACGAAATCACCAGTTCTAATTTCTGGTCCTTTTGTATCTAATAAGATAGCAATGTTTTTATTTAACTCTTTGCTTAACTTACGTACAGTAACAATTCTTCCACCATGTTCTTCGAAATCACCATGAGAGAAGTTTAATCTCATAACGTTCATACCAGCAAGAATTAACTTTCTTAACATTTTTTCGTTTTCACTTGCAGGCCCAATTGTACAAACGACACGAGTTTTCTTTTTTCTTTCTTTTAGTTCAAATACCATATCCTAATTTTCCTCACCTTACATTTTTATTTATATTAACGAAGCTTCATTGCATCTTCGTAAATACCAAAATCAGTTTTACGTTTATGTGATAATGTTTCTTCAATATCTAATCCTTTGATTTCTCCATTGACTTGGCTTACACATAAACCACCTTTACCAGCTTCTAATAATTCCACTGCATATACACCCATGCGAGAAGCTAAAACACGATCGCGAGCTGAAGGACGTCCCCCTCTTTGCATATGCCCTAAAACGTTCGCACGAGTTTCAAAACCTGTTGCAGCTTCTACTTTTTTAGCTAATTCGTGAACATCAGTAATATGTTCAGTAATAACTACGATTGCATGTTTTTTATCAGATTCTTTTGATGCCTTTAATCTTTCAATTACTTTTGATTCATCAAAACCAATCTCACTAGTAATAATCATTTCAGCCCCGTCAGCAATTCCAGCATTAATAGCTAAATCACCACAACGACGTCCCATTACTTCTAAGATAGTACAACGTTGATGAGAACTTGAAGTATCTCTTAAACGATCTAATGCGTCAACAATTGTATTTAAAGCTGTATCAAAACCAACAGTAAAATCAGTATCTGGAATATCATTATCAATTGTTCCTGGGATACCAATACAGTTAACACCCATTTCAGTAAGTTTTAAAGCTCCATTATAACTTCCGTCTCCACCAATAACGACCAAAGCTTCCATCCCTACTTTTTTCATTTGTTCAATTGCAACTTTTCTAATTTCAGGATCTTTAAATTCCGGGAAACGTGCTGATTTCAAAATCGTTCCCCCTAAGTTAATAATATTACGAGTACTATGACGATCAAATTTAATGAAATCTCCTTCATATAACCCTTTGTATCCTAGGCGTACTCCGTATACTTCAATACCTTTATTTAAACATGTTCTTGCCACTGCACGAACAGCTGCATTCATTCCAGGAGCATCTCCACCAGATGTTAATACACCAATACATTTAACCATTGTTTTTCCTCCTAATAACCACATTTTTATTTCCAAGACATTTTAACACAAAAAGATTGATGTTTCCATCAAATCTTTAATATTTTACACTAAAACTCAAACTTTTTTTAGCGTAAATCCTTACCTTTTAATTCTACTGGAATACTAACCGCTTTCATTCTTGAAATTAGTCGTTCGACTCTTTCTTTGTCTCCAGCTTTTAAAGTATAAAGCTTTTTTAGTTTTTCCAAAGAGTATTCACTAGTAAAAAAAGTAGCTCTTTGATTTTGTAGCCGATAAGCAATTATTGCTGATAATATCTCATCACGTGACCATGACGTAACTGACTCACCACCAACATCATCAATAACCAAATAATCTAAATTTTTCATCAGCTCAATTGAACTATTGACTCCCTCATTACCAAAAGAACTTTTTAAATCCATTAGAAAAGTTGGAAAATGTATATAACCACATTTATATCCCTTGGTTACAAGACACCGAATCAAGAAGCCCATTACTGTACTTTTACCATTTCCGCCTTCACCATATAAATAAAAGCCTTTATTAGTAGGATTTTTAATATAATCCATCATCATTTTAATAACTACTCGTCCATTGCCATTAGGATCATCAATGATTGTCAAGTCACTCGGCTTCGTTAATAATATTTTATTGTTAACATTTTTTAATAAAATATCATTCAAAATCTTTTGATCATCAAAATGTGCCTGACCATAACGGCAAGGCTGTAATGAAAGCTTTACTTCGCCATCCTGATAATTAAATAGACGAACCATTCCTTTAGAAATCTTAGGGCAAGATTTTAATGATTTACAGCCAATACAAACATCCAAATCTTCTTTATAATCAAGAAATTCAATCCAATTTTCTTCAATATCACGACGACTTAAATTAAACTCCTGCAATACCTTAATAATATTATGGTCATTCATTAAAGTATTAATACTATTTTCTTTATTTTTATTAAAACTATCATCATTATTAAACAAATTAATATCTTGAATACTCTTCATCTTGCCCTCCTATTCGAACTGACTTAAAAATTCATCTAACTCATCCATGTCTACATTATCATTATCAACCATATTGATTTCAGTTTCTTCATTATCATCGTTATTATTACGACGATATTTTAAGTATACATTAGCTTCATCCATCGCATCTTTAACTGTCTTGATTTTTTTTCGTTTCCACTGTGAAGCTCGTGCTTGCATAAACGCTCTTGATAAAGCATTATCACATTGGGATAGTGTTAACTCAATTAACACATTCATCACACCAGGTTCTAGATACAATGAAGTCATTATCGATTCAACGATTTGTAAATCGTGCTTTAAAGGCTCTCGCCCCCCCTGTTTATCCTTTAACAGTTGATAAGGGTTAATACTTTCTAAATAACTAATATGCTTACTTAAAGCATCATCACCTGTAACACTTTTATGAACAATTGCCTGCTTATGATAAATTTCTTTAAATGTTTCTGGCATATTCAAATCATAATAATCACGGCATTTGCTAATCAAAGCACTGTGAATTAATTTATCATTTTGAAGACAATCTTTAACTAATCCTTGCATATCAATTGCATTAATACGATACAAAGTTCCTAACTGTTTGATTACGGCTTCATCATCGGGAGTAATACATGATCTTTTTATTTGATAATCAGCAAGCCCTTGATAGAACAATGTTAAATCATAATCACTTTCAATACTCCCATAATTAGTATTAAAGTAATCTTTTTCAACCAGGACATCATCACACCCATTTAGTAAATTAATATCGAATACATCAGTGAACTTAGCAGTTACATTATTAAATCCCTCAATACTAAACGCTGATGATTTAAAACATAATTTTGTTCGATATAGCTCCTCTTGCCCTAGACGTTGTAATAGGAGTGGTCCTAGAATAGCATGATTAAAAAATTTAGTTGGTGTTAGGGGTGTTTTTAAAGCATATAAGTATACTCTTTTATTATCACTATCTTTAATATATTTAGAAACTAATCCTATCGCTTCAAGTTTTAAACTCGCTTCATTAAGCTCGGTTAAACTTAAACCGGTTATTTTAGTTAAACGGCTATGAAGGCTAAGGGCTTTAGTCAATGATAACTGATCTAATTCAGCATAAAGACTTAAATATAATCCACAAGCATTATTACCAATCAAAGGTTGATATAGTAGTTGAATACTACGCATATGAATACTATCAAGAGGATAACTTGCATTAACCGTATATAAATCAGACATCATTAACTCGCTCATCTTATCTTCCTTTCAATAATGTTTCAATTTGTTGATATAATTCATCAAGACCCTGATTATTATCTAAAACAATATCCGCTCTCATTTTCTTTTCTTCAATACTCATTTGGTTACCAATGATCAACCTTGCATAATCTTCATCAATATTATCACGCTTCATCAATCTTTTTATTTCTTCGTCCTCTTTTAAATATACAACAATTACTGCATCACATAAATATTCCAAATTACTTTCAAATAATAGCGGTATATCTAAAAAAATTAAATCAAGATGCTGATTAAGCACAATTATTTCTTGCATTTTCTTGATTACATAAGGATGAATTATTGCTTCCAAATCCTTTTTTGCTTGTTTATCATTAAAAATAATCCGACCTAAAGCTTTACGATCAATTGGTCCAGCTGGTAAATCAAAGCGATTTTTTGTTTGTTTAATACACACCTCATCAATAGTTAGTGCATCGTAAGCTAATTTATCACTATCAACCACTAGATAGCCTCGCTGTTTTAGATAATTCGTCACCGTACTTTTACCAGTTGCAATACTGCCAGTTATTCCTAAAACCTTCACTTACATCATCTCCCGTACTGCCTCTAGTATCTTAGCACAATTGATGCTATGGTCAAGACTCATTATTGTACTTTCAACCTGACCATTTTCTATTAGATCATTAAAATGTACGATTTCACTATAAAAATCATCATGATCATATTCAATGTGATATTTGAATATTTCACCACTATTTAAAATAACTTCTAAATCAAGCGGCCGATGAATTGGTCGAATTATCATTTTACCAAGCGTTCCTGTCAATACTGCCTGGTTTTCTTTATTTCGATCCATCGCACATTCAACAATACCAGTTTGTTTCCCAAAATTTAAAATAGCTTTTACATATGTATCAACACCACAATCATGATATTTACAAGTAACATCGACAGTATCCAAAGGTACTTTAAAATAATCATCTAGATAAGCAATATTATAAATACCCAAATCTAATAAACAACCACCCTGCTTTATATCAAACAGATAAGAATTCTGATTATAATCAACTTTACCGCAAAAACTAGTTTCAAGACATTCAAGTTCACCAATAATTCCTTCACTAACCAAACTTTTTGCTTCTTGATAACCAGGTACAAAACGAGTTTTCATCGCTTCCATAAATAAAATATGATGCTTTTTAACTAAATCTTTTATTTCTTCCATTTCTGCAGTATTCATTGTAGCTGGCTTCTCAACTAAAATTTTCTTATTAGCAAGAATAGCTTTTTTGACCCATTCAAAATGATATAAATGCGGTAAGGCAATATAAACCGCTTCAATTTCAGGATCATCCAAAACAGCTTGAAAACTATCATAAGCTTTATTACATGGATGTTTTTCTTGAAAAGCTTTTGCCTTCTCTAGCGTTCGACAACTAACGGCTTCTAAATTAGCACGTGAATCTTGAGCCAGAGCTTCACAGAAACGATGAGCGATCCGACCAGCTCCAACTATTCCCCAATTAATCATTTTACCTTCTCCTTTTTTGACAATGCTTACAGTAATAAGTCCCACGACCTTTTATTGCTACTTTGGTAATCTCACCACCACAAATTGGACAAACTTTTTGTAAGTGGGCTTTTAATTTAACTTGAAATAAACCATCGATCCCATTCGCTGAAAATGAATGAATCGTCGTTCCTCCTTGAGCAATCGCTTCATTTAAAATTGCTGATGACACCTCAATAAGTTCCTGAACACTCTTTTTCGTTAATTTACATGCCGGTGTATTTGGATTTAAACCCATTGCAAAACATATTTCATTTGCGTAAATATTCCCAATCCCCGCAATAATACTTTGATCCAAAATAGCATGTTTAATTGGTAAATTACTTTTATGTAATTTTGGATAAATATCTTCCAACTTGGCATTAAAAGGCTCTGGACCCAATTTGCAAAGGGGGATTTCATTCATATAATTATCCAGACTAACTAATTTCATACGACCAAATTTACGAGTATCGTTATAGCGTAACTGCTTATTATCGTCAAGATTGAAAATGATATGATCATGTTTATTTAACGGCTCATCATGTTCAACATAATGATACTTTCCTTCCATACGAAGATGTGAGACAAATGCAATATCATCTAATTTAAAGATTAAAAATTTTCCAGCCCGATCAATATCATTAATAGTCTGATTTGTACAGGCTTCAATAAATTCCTCAACATCATCTTCAATAATATTAGGATATAATACATCGATTGAAATAATTTTTTTATTCAAAACAAAATTTTTTAACGTTCTACGAACAGTTTCAACTTCTGGTAGTTCTGGCATAATTATCTCCTATTTAAGTTCATACCAATTAACGGCATAACTTCCTTCTGCTTTTAATTCAACATCCATCTTAATTGCAGTCGTCATTCCTTTAGCAACAATTTCCATAACTTCTTGTAATTCTTCTTGATAAACATCAAAGATCAATTCATCGTGTACTTGTAAGATCATCTTAGATTTTAATTGGTGTTTCTTCAATAGCTCATCAACTTTGATCATTGCAACCTTAATAATATCAGCTGCCGATCCTTGTATTGGTGAATTCATTGCTAATCGTTTTCCAAACTCTTGACGCATATAATTTTTTTCATTAATTTCACGAATAAAACGTTTCCGATTCAGCATCGTTGTAACATAACCATTTTTCTTACAAAAATCAATATTACTATCCATATATAATTTTATCTCAGGATAGTTTTCAAAATAACGCTTGATAAATTCACGCGCTTCCCCTACGCTTACTCCAACTTGTTCTGCCAAACCAAAATCAGACATTCCATAAATAATTCCAAAGTTTACAGCCTTAGCATTACGTCGCATCGTACTATCAACTTGTTCTTCAGGTACTCTAAATATTTCACTAGCAGTATGGCGATGAATATCTTTATCTTCGTTAAAAGCTTTGATCAATGATTTAACACCCGCTAAATGAGCCAAGACTCTAAGTTCAATTTGTGAATAATCAAAAGATACTAAATAATCATATTCCGGAACAAAAGCTTTACGAATGAGTTTTCCTTCTGGTGTTTTAACAGGTATATTTTGCAGGTTAGGATCGGTTGATGATAACCTTCCTGTTTGCGTCAACGCCTGATTATAGATTGTATGAATCTTCCCATCTATAAAAACTTGATCTTGTAATCCTATAATATATGTAGAATATAATTTAGAAAGCGTTCGATACTTTAAGACTTTATCAATAATCGGATGTATATCTTTTAGTTTATTCAAAATATCTACTGATGTAGAATATCCTGTTTTCGTTTTCTTACCATTAGGCAAACCTAAATCCTCGAATAAAACTTCTCCCAACTGTTTAGGTGATGCGATATTAAACTCTCTATTAGCAAGCGTATGAATCTCTTTTTCTAAAATATTAATTTCACGACCGAATTGTTCCTCTAGTTGTTTTAAAACAACAGAATCAACTTTTGCCCCTTGAAACTCCATACGTGCTAAAATTTTTGCAACTGGCATTTCAACATCTTTATATAATTCAAATTGATTTTCATTATTCAATTTTTCAATTGCCTGATCCTTTAAAATATAAATAGCTTTTGCCTGTTTAATTAAATGCTCTGCTACTCTTGATGTTTCAGGAACCTTCTTCTTTGCACCCTTTCCATATACTTCTTCATCATAAAAAACATCGTAATACTCATAATACTCACAAACACTGCGAATCTCATCTTTTAAACTTGGATTCAATATATAAGAAGCTAATTGAAGATCAAAAACATAATTTTCTATTTCAAGGCCATGCCATTTTGCTGCATTAATACTCTTTTTAATATCATAACCATATTTTTCAATTTTCTTATCACTAATAAAATTTTTAAAATTAGTACAATTTAAGGCATCCTCAGTTCCAATGAAATAAGCTTCACTATCGTTATAAACTGCAAATCCAACGATCATTGACCGATGATAATTTGTATCATACACACCTACAACCAATGAACTATCACGCTTAATAATTGGTAATTGAGTTACGATTTTAACATCGACTGCTTTTTCAGCCTGAACCTCCTCATTATTCAAAGACATTCTTTTTAATAATGAATTCATGCTGTAACGTCGGTAGAATTCAGCTAACTCATTATAATCATGTCCTTGATAACGATATTCTTCTAAATCAATTTCCATCGGCACATCTTTAATAATTGTTGCAATTCGCTTTGATAACAATCCCTGATCAATATTATCACGAATTTTTTCACCCATCTTTCCTTTTAAATCATCAAGATGTTCGCTTAAATTCTCAACTGTATGATATTCCTTTAGTAATTTTAAAGCTGTTTTTTCTCCAACTCCGGGAATCCCTGGGATATTATCAGATTTATCACCCATCAATCCTTTTAAATCGCGCATTTGATCAGGAATCAAACCATATATTTCTTTAAATTTAGCAGGGGTGATTTTTTCTAATTCTCCTACCCCCTTCTTAGTAAGATAAACACTAATATTATCATCAACTAATTGGAGCATGTCTTTATCACTTGTAACAATACTTACTTTAAAACGTTGTTTGCTTGCTTTAACAGCAACAGTTCCAATAATATCATCGCCTTCATACCCTTCGATTTCCTGATAACGAATTCCATGAGCTGTTAAATATTCACGAATCATTGAAAACTGACAAGCTAATTCATCAGGAGTGGCGCTACGAGTTCCTTTATAAACTTCAAATAAATCATTTCTAAAAGTTTTTTTACCGTAATCAAAGGCAACAACTAAATACTCAGGATTACCCTTTAAAATACTTTCTAACATATTGGCAAATCCATACACTGCATTAGTAGGAACACCATCTTTATTTACCATTAAATTTCCCATTGCTGCCGTTGCATAATAAGCACGGTACAACAACGAGTTTCCATCAATCATTACTAATTCTTTCATTTCTACCTTCCTTAACGTACATTTTTTGCTTGATTTATTATTAGTGATAGTTTATCACGATAATTAACTCTACCTTCAATTAAACAAATCTCACCACGTACTAATATTTTCTTTAAAACTTGAAAACTTGAAGCAAAGACAACAGCATCTACTTCACCAGTTTCATCGTAACCATCAACAAAGCACATCTCTTGTCCTTTTTTATCAACAATCACTTTTACTCTCGATAATGCCATAATAACTCTAACCGGCTGATCAATATAATTGGATAATTCATTTAAATTAACTATTTGCTCCTTTAAGTTATTCTTGATCAAAGCAATCGGATGCATTGTCAAATATACTCCAAGGACCATCTTTTCTTCTTCCAATACTTTGATCCGATTATCACGAACGATCGTTAGGATCGGTGGTTCATCGATTCCAATTGAATTTTTCAATTCTGCATATTCCATAATCTTATGTAAATTTTGTTTAATTGTCGTGCGATTTAATTTAAACTCATCAAAAGCTCCTGCCATAATTAAACTATCAAGCATTTTACTATTTAATTTGCTTGATTCCATTCTAGAAACAAAATCAAATATATCTTTAAAAGTACCATTTTGACGCTCTGCTTCAATTGCTTTATATCCTGCATAACCAACATTTTTAATCGCTAATAAAGAATAACGAATATTGCCATCTTCAACTTTAAAGCGGTCAGTTGAATAATTGATTGATGGTGCCAATAGTTTAACACCATATTTTTTTCCCTCTTGGATACAACTAAGTTTACTTGCATCACTACTTTGTTCATTTGATAATAAAGCACTAAAAAATTCTAATGGAAAGTTCGCCTTTAAATATGCTAACCAATAGGCAATATATCCATAGACAACCGAATGTGATTTATTAAAACCATAGTTAGCAAACCTTTCAATCAATTCAAACACTTTAACTGCTTCGAGCTCACTAAACCCATTAGCAATTCCCCCTTGAATAAATTCACTCTTCATCGCTTTCATTAAACTCGCTGTCTTTTTTGACATTGCTTTTCTCAAAATATCCGCTTTAGCTAATGAAAATCCAGCAACTAATTGTGCCGCCTGCATAATTTGTTCTTGGTATAAAAGAATTCCATATGTAGATTTTAAAATTGGCTTTAAACATTCTAATGGATAAGTTATTGGTTCTTTGCCTTTTTTTCGAGCGATATATGAAGGAATATTAGCCATCGGTCCTGGTCTAAATAATGCGATTGCAGCAATAACATCATCAAGACAATCACATTGCATCTTAACTAATAAATTTTTCATTCCTGAGGACTCTAATTGAAAGATTCCAAAAGTATCACCACGACTGATCATTTCATAAGTTTTTTTATCCTGAAGATCAATGTCGTTAATATTAATTTCAACTTGATGATTCTTAGCAATATCTTTAATAATATAATCAATGATCGTTAAATTCTTTAAACCTAAAAAGTCCATTTTGAGCAAGCCGACTTCTTCGATATAATCTTTTGAATATTGAGTTACAACTCCATTGTTAGGACCTCTGACAAGCGGGACAACTTGGTCCAATACGTCATTTGATAAAACCACTCCCGCTGCATGCGTTGAAATATTACGTGGCAATTTTTCAACAATAAAAACAGCAGGCATGATCTTTCTTAATGCAGGATCTTTATTCACCATTGATTGAAAACTATATGATGTTTCAAAAACTTCTCGAGCACTCTTACGATTCTTATAATTAGTAGGAATATTTTTAGTTAACAATTCTAATCGTGGCAAGGGTACCCCTAGTACTTTTCCAAGATCTTTAATTGCTACTTTAGGACCATAAGTAGAAAAAGTAACGATTTGCGCTACATGCTCATGACCATATTTTTCAGTAACGTAATTTACAACTTCATCACGACGGTCATCTTGAAAATCAATATCAATATCAGGCATACTAATTCTTTCTTCATTTAAAAAACGTTCAAATAGTAAGTCATATCGCAATGGATCTACTCCAGTAATTCCCAATACATAAGCCACTAGGCTGCCAGCCGCTGAACCACGTCCTGGGCCAACTAAGATCTTATGCATTTTAGCATATCGAACATAATCAAAAACAATTAAAAAATAGTCATTAAATCCCATCTTATTGATTACTGTTAATTCTTTTTTTAAGCGTTCAATATATTCATTAGGAATGTTTTTTCCTTTAAATCGTTTTTTCAAACCAACTAAACATAATTGCCTTAAGTAATCACCAGCATCGCCATCTTTAGGAACTGGGTATTTAGGTAAATGCATTTGATCTGTTGGAATGGTTACATTACACAGTCGTATTATATCGTTAGTATTTTCAATATATTTTTTATCAAAAAGACTCTCCATTTCAAAACTAGATTTTAAATATAATTGATCAGTTTGAACTTGGTGTTCTAAATCTAACATCATTCCTTTAGCGGAAGCTTGTAAAAGATCTAAAGTAAAAGCCTCATCTTTATTTAAATAACGGACCTCATTGGTTACACAAATGGGAATATTTTGGAGAGTTGCTAAAGCGACTAAACGTTCATTTAATTTTTGTTGCATTGCAATACCATGGTTTTGTAATCCTACATAAAAATTATTAAAAGTGTTTTTAAACAGTTCTAAATACTTTAACGCCTCCGAATCCAGTTCCTTTAGGATAAGTCGTTCAATAATTCCTTCTTTACATGCTGAAATTACAAATAGATGTTCACGATATAATGACAGTGCCTCTAAACTAACCGCACCTCTTTCACTCAAACAAATTTCACTAGTTATTTTAACCAAATCAAAATAACCCGTCACGTCCCTTGCCAATAGTAATAACGGATATATCTCATGATTGATTTCAACACTTGCTTCTAACCCAAAGACAGCTTTAATACCGTATTTTTTAGCATATTTAGCTAGTTCCATTGCCCCATACATGTTATCTTTATCAGTTAAAGCTAGCGCCTCATAGTGGAGATCACTAGCTTTTTTTACCAAGTCCTCAATTAAGATAGTACTATTTTGAAAACTATATGAACTATAAACTTGTAAATGTCCTAGCATCTATCCCCACATCCTTTCTATTGTGTATTATACCACTAAATAAGCTATTTAAAAAGATATTAGAGGATTGCACGGAACGAAAAAAGAATAATCATAATAGAAAAATATAAACATAAACACATATAAACGGTATCAAAGATTGCCCATGAAGTACAACTTAAGAGCCAAATACGATAACAATATAAAATTGTAACATAATAATGATATTGTACTTGCAAGACACAAAAGCGTCTTTGCCAGCCAATGATCACTATCGATAACAATGTTGCAATTAAATGAAACGGGACGATCCACATTGGACACAGTACCTGCATCAATAAAATTGCCCCACATAAAAATTGTAACTTTTTAATCCGTATTAACATATAATCACCACTAATATTATATGTTATTTACTCTAATAAAATGAAAAGAAGTGGATAATCAAATGATTATTCCACTACATCGCATGTTTAACTAATGCTTTAGCTAATTGATCAGGACAACTAGTTGGTCTTGCCCCACAACGAATACCTTGTAATCGTTCGATTACCTCATTTACTTGCATCCCTTTTGCTAATGCCCCAACACCTTGTGTATTACCAGAACATCCACCAATAAATTTTACGTTATTAACAATGCCATCCTCAACGTCAATAACTATTTGTTTTGAGCATACCCCTTGAGGTTGAAATTTAATTTCCATAACAATTCCTCCTATTTTTAAATATTATAGTTACAAATGAAAATAAAGCAAATAATTTGCTTTATTTTCGAACCAATTTTACAATCGTTGTTAGGTATGAATTATGACAAGATGTATCTAAGCCAATAATTCTTTCCAATTTGTAATTTTTTTCTAAATCAGCTAAATCCTTTGCTAAAGTTGAATGTGACTGACAAGCATAGATAATTGTTTTAAATTTAGCAATTTTAATTGTATCTTTGATTGTATCACTTAATCCATAACGTTCATTTTGAATAATTAAAGTATCATAGACTTTCTTTTTAGCGTATGTAACAATTTTACTATCTAGGTCACCAGCAATAAAAGTAACATTTTCCTTCTTTAAATACTTAGCATTTAATTTAGCATCATCAATTTGATATCTTTTTTCATCAATCGCTACAATTTCTTGATCAAGATTAAGTTCTAATAACCCAATTCCACAATTCAACGAAATTATTTTTTGACTGTCCTGTACTAATGATTTAATTGTTTGATTTTGTTTCCACATCATCTCAATATTTTCTGGTAATTTACTTTTAACCGATACTAGATATTGATTTTTATCATCGTGCAACTCTAGTCTCGTTGCCCCATATAATTTTGAATATCCTAACTCATCAAACTCTTGATGCTTTGAAGTATTAACAGACATGAAGATACTAGCAACATGTGGCAATTGACTAATTTCTTTAACAATTTCTTCCTTCAACCCATCACGACCTGTAATAAAAACTAATTGTAATTTATTATCAATTAATTTAACCTTTAAAAACCTTAATCCTGTTCTAAATTTATCACTATATGTTTTACATTTATTTGTAGTTAAAATCTCTTCTAATTTTAATAAACACTCATTAATTATTGGATGTTGTTTAAAACATCTTGTCATTAATGTTAAATATTTACTATCACGTTGATAGATTCCAAAACTAATTTTCCCTTTAAAATCAACAATAGGCAAATTAACAGCAGTAATAAAGCCCTCTTGACTAGGCGCCGCAATTACATCTTTAAAAATTGTTCTTGATAAATCATACTCTGTATATTTTCTAATTGATTCGCGTACAGCTTCTTTTTTTGCATTCAACTGCTTGAAATAACTTAAATGCAACATCGTACACCCTTGACAATTATCATACGAACGACACTTAGGCGTAACACGATCTTTTGATGGTTTTACTACTTGTAGTAATTTCCCTTCGCTATAAGTTCTAGTCTGTTTAATAATTTCAACAATAACTTCTTCTTGTGGCAACGCTCCAGGAACAAAAACGATCTTTCGATCAATATACCCGATACCTTCACCATTAATCCCTAATTTTTTAATTTCTACATTTTTCTTCATCCTACAATCTCCTTTTTAAAAGAGGAAGTCATCTAGTGATGCTCTTCCTCTTCATCTTTCTTTTCTTCTAGAATCGTCACTTTTAATTGAGCAATTCTGTTTTTATGCATTTTTACAATCTTAAAAATTACGTTTTCAATCTGAACTTCATCATCAATTTCAGGAACACCAGATACCTCTCCAAGAACTAATCCACCAATTGATTCAAAATCTTCAGAATCGAAATCAGTTCCTACTCTATCATTAACTTCATTTAAATTCAAGCTTCCATCTATTAAATATTCATTTTCTCCTAGAGAAATGATCATTTCGTCTTCTTCAGCATCATATTCATCATCGATTTCGCCTACAATTTCTTCAACAATATCTTCAAAAGTAACAATTCCACTCATAACCCCATATTCATCTAGTACAATCGCTAATGTTGCATGTTCTTTACGCATCGAAGCAAACACATCCGCAACTTCATTAAATTCATAAACAACAAAAGTATCGCGCATAAAATCTTTTACAACAAATTCATCAGGATCGATATTAAAGAAAAGTAAATCCTTAACATTTAAAACTCCCACAATTTCGTCAAATGATTCACTATGCACTGGGTAACGTGAAAATTGACTACGTTGATAAATTTCCATCAATTCTTGGTAAGAACAATCATCGGGAATACTCTCAACATGAATTCTTGGCGTCATAATTTCTTTGATCTCAGTTTCACCAAACTCAAATACATTATGAATCATTTCCTTTTCCTGTTCTTCTAATACCCCCTCTTCATGACCTACTGTAACGATCGTCTTTAAATCTTCTTCTGTCATGGTTGGTCCACTGTCACGAGCACCACCCAATATTTTAATGAAAAAGCTTGTAATGATATTTAAGAAAAATACCACTGGGGTAAAAAGAGTACAAACTAAAGCAACAAATCGTGCCAAAAATAAAGCTATTGTATCTGCATTCTTAGTTGCAAAAGATTTTGGTGTAATTTCACCAAAAACCAAAATCAAGAATGTAACTACTCCAGTAGCTGCAGCTACTAGAGTTGCTGAATCTCCAAAAATTGAAATCACAAATGATGTAGATAACGATGAAGCACCGATATTAACTAAGTTATTTCCTACTAAGATTGAACTAAATAAACGATCCGAATTAGATAACAGCTTCTCTACTGTTAGTGCTCTTTTATTTCCTTCTTCAGCTAAGTTTCGCATCCTGATTTTATTAACAGATAAAAATGCTGTTTCAGTACAAGAAAAAATACCTGAGAAAATAATTAAAATGACAAATATTATAACGTTGGTTATCTGGGTCGGGTCCACAATAAATCTATTCTCCTTATTATTAATGTTTTTCATTATCATATTATAAACATTATAAAAAGTCAAATTAAGCTTTAATTAACCAAGCATAATAACGATTGTTGATCCGGCTTCAACTGACTCACCAACTCGTGGTAATTGGTCTATTACTTTATCACCTTCGCCAATAAATTCAAATTTTAATTCCGGATTACTAACTTCCTTTTTACTTTTCCCAATATAGTTTTCAACCTTTAACGTTTTAGTATCCATAAATGTATAAGCTTTTTGCCGCTGTGAAGAAACTTTTTTTACATTCATGCTTGGCAAAATATCAACAAGCATTTTGCGAGCAATTGGAGCTACTGTCGTTCCTCCATACTGCACACAATTTTTAGGGTTATCCATTGCAACATATAAAACAATTTTAGGATCATCAATTGGCGCAATACCAATGAAAGATAAGATATAACCCCCATCAACATAACTACCATTTACTGCTTTTTGGGCAGTACCTGTTTTACCACCGATCCGGTAACCATCTATATAGGCATTTTTACCCCCTCCATCTGTAACAACTGATTCTAAAGCATCTCGCATTTTTTTGGAAGCATCCTCACTAATAACTTTACGTAGTGCCTCTGGTTTATGTTCATAAACAATATCATTAGAATAACTATCAATAATTTTATCAACCAAATATGGTTTATATAAAGTTCCACCGTTAACACAAGCACAAACTGCTCTCACCAGCTGCATAGGTGTAATTGAAATACCTTGACCAAAAGCAACTGTTGCTTGTTCCAACTCATTGAAGGCATCATAATCAAACATAATTCCTTTAGATTCACCTGGTAGGTCTATACCGGTTTTTTCTGTCAAACCAAATTTTTTGACGTATTCATATAATTTATCTTTCCCTAGACGGCGACCGATTTCAACAAATCCGGGGTTGGAAGAATTCTGAAGAACCTCTCTAAAGGTTTGGAGTCCATGTCCACCTTTTTTCCATGACTTAATTCGGGCACCACCAACAATTTCATACCCTTTATCAAAATAAGTATCTTTATCCATATCAAATAGATTTTCATTTAAAGCCGATGAAAAAGTAATGATCTTGAAAGTTGATCCTGGTTCGTAAGATTTCCAAATTGGGATATTATGATTATAAACATCCTTATCGGCATTTTGATAATCATTGGGATTATAATCAGGTTTACTTGCCATCGCTAAAACTTTTCCAGTACTTGGTTCCATCGCTAAAGCCCAGATTCCATCAGGATTATAAGTGTCATATGCATTGTTCAGTTCTCTTTCAACAATATCCTGAATATCACCATCAATCGTTAATTGTAAATTAAAACCACTCGTTGGAGCACTATAAACACTTGGATACAGTGACAACGGGTTACTTTTGGCATCCATATAATAATCAATACTCCCGTTATTTCCGTTTAAATAATTATCGTATTTTAATTCTAAACCTAATAATCCTTGATTATCAATTCCTACGAAGCCAAGAGTCTGTCCTAAATAATTATCATTGGGATAATATCGTTTAGTATCTTTAATTAAATATACCCCAGGTAATTTTAAACGATCGATTTGTGCTGCTACTTCATCATCTAATTGTCGTCCTTCTGGCTGAATTCTTTGGATTGAAACTTTTTTACTTAATTTTTCTTGCATTACTTTAACATCAACATTTAAAATATTTGCAATTTTATCAGCAGTAGCCGCCACATCTTTAATTTGACTAGGAACAACAACTAGTGAAGCAGTTGTTAGATTTGTTGCTAGAACGTTATTATCACTATCAACGATCAATCCACGATTAGCTTCAACTGGAAAACTACGCTGCCATAAATCCACTGCTTTATTATAAATATTGACTCGATCAATAATTTGAATATAGCCAACTTTTAAAATTATTGCAATTACAATCAAAACTGTTACTACTTTTACCCATTTGATTTTCTTTTTTGTTATCTCATAGATCATCTAATCACCCTCTACACTATATGAAAAAAGTAAGGTCATTAGACCTTACTGAAGTGTAATTGTTAGAGCATCACCGTTGTGAACAACAGTTCCCTCTGGCGCACTTTGAGCTCCGACGAGACCGTTACCGCCATCAATAGTAATATTAACCCCTGATAACGAGCCAAAAGTTAAAACATCTTTACGTGACCAGCCAGTAAAATTAGGTAATACAATATCATTAGATTCCGTCTTAATAAAAACACGATCATTTTTTGCTACTTTAGAACCAGCTTCTGGATATTGTTCAAGAACTGTATTACCGTTTCCGATTACTTGAACATTTACAGCTTTTGATTCTAATTTTGACTTAACAAAACTAACACTCTGATTAACATATGAATCTAGTTTATAATCACTAGATACTGTCGTAGTTTCAGGAGCATTATATTTATTTACGATTGATAATGCTGCCGGCATTACACTTTTAATAACATTTGCCTGATGTTGAGTTGTATCATTATCAGCACCTTGGAAAACAATATTAACAATTATTTGCGGATCTTCATATGGTGCCATTCCCGAAAAGGATTTGGTATAAATAGTACTTGAATAACCACCATCAACAACTACTTGTCCCGTTCCGGTCTTACCGATAATTTGAACACCATTATCAAGATTAAATTTCTTTGCTGTTCCCATACTTTCAGTTACTACTCCTTTTAGTAGATCTCGAACATGTTGAACTGTTTGTGAAGAAAATATTTGTTCTGAATATTCTGTTTTACCTTTATATGTAACTTCGTTTGTTTCTTTATTAACGATTTTTTCAATTAAATAAGGTTCAACAGTTTTTCCATCATTTGCAAAGACACTATATGCGCGCAATAGTTGTAAAGCTGTAACGGTAGAGCCCTGCCCAAATCCTGTAGTTAAATAGGCCGCTCTACTTTTATCGGTTTTGTATAACGCTGTCCCTGCAACTGAATCAAAGCCATCAATATTGCTTGATTGGAAAAAACCTAATTTTTCATATACATCTAGTAATTCATCACGATTAGTATACCCGCGTTCAAGCAGATTACAAATTGCAACGTTACTTGAACGATAAAAACCTTCATCATAACTAATACTCCCCCATCCAGCACCATTATTATGGTCGCGAATCGGTCTTGAACCACCATAATCATATTTACCAGATTCATATGTAGCTGCACCATTATATAAGCCGCTTTCAATCGAACTAGCATAAACAAATGATTTAAAAACCGAACCACATTCATAAGCAGTATCAAAAAAGAAATTTTTATAGTCCTCTATATTTCGCTCATTTGGATTAAATGAAGGATAACTTGATAAAGCTAAAATTTTTCCAGTCTTAGCCTCCATGATTACACATGATGCTTTAAGAGCTTGTGCCGCCGCTGCTTCAGTTGCCAGCTGGTAATCAAGATCTCGTTGTAATGAACTGTCAATCGTTAAATAAATGTCATCTCCATCAACAGCGTCTTTTTGTTCCAAGATTCCGTCCGGTAAAACATATCCTTTTGAATCTTTTTGATAGACTTTATAACCGTTTTCACCGGATAAAGTTTTGTCATAAATTGCTTCAAGACCCATTTCACCGACAAGTCCTTTGACTCCATCCGTTTCAGTTCCTTTAGCATAACCGATAATATAGCTGCAAAAATCTCCATATGGGTAATTACGAGAATTACTTTCAATAAATTCTAAACCTGGTAATCCAGTATCCTCAATTTGTTTTTTGACACCCGCACTTAGATCATTACCATTGGTTCCAAATTCAACCTGATATGCTCCTGCATCTACCTTTTCTTGGAGTTTTTGAGCCATTACAGTTGGGTCCATCCCAATAATTGGTGCTATTGCATTTGCTGTAGCCGTAATATCTTTAACATATGCATCATCTTTGCCATGATTAATTCTACTACTTGATACAATAGCGATTAATTTATATTTTTTTACATTTGAAGCTACAACTTCATTATCACTAGTATAAATTTCCCCTCGGGTTGCATAATCAATCGTTTTTGCCTTACCTCTACTTTTAGCAAATGTGGCGATATCAGCCCCACTGATTAAATGCTTACCTGTCACTCCTAAATAAACAATATTAGCAACAAGGGAAAAAATAACTAATGCAAAGACAACATAAGCTATCTTTGCACTTTTAAATTGATTCATTATTGATTTTGTTGTGCTTGAGTAGAGGCAGCTACTGAATCATTGCTATATGTATATCCTTTAGCATCAGCTACTGAACTAAGGCGTGAAAAAGATGCTAATTCTTGTTTTTGCATTTCTAAACTATCAATATCACTCTTTATCGTTTTAATTTCCTTTTCTAGAACTTGAGCTGTTCGATTATATGATGATTCCATCGACTTAACGCCAATAATTCCAAAAACAAAAATTACCATTGAAATTACTAGAAATCTTTGTGAAAAAGCTTCAAATTTAGTTTTTTTAGTCTTATGTCTCATTTTCAAACTCCCTCTCGATTATTCTTAGTTTTGCAGAATGCGCGCGATGATTAACTTCAAGCTCTTCTTTTGAAGCAACCATTGCTTTTTTATTAATTAATTTAAATCTCGGCTGTAAGTAATCAGGAATTACTGGTAATCCCGGTGGCACATCCTTTAACTTAGTTACATCATTAAATGTATATTTACATATTTTATCTTCCAAACTATGGAAAGTAATAACTGAAATTCTACCCCCAACGTTCAATAAATCTAGTGAATCCTTTAAGGCTCGATCAAAGACATTTAATTCATCATTAACTGCTATTCTAAGGGCCTGAAAAGTCCGCTTAGCAGGATGACCTCCTTTACGTCGGGCAAAAGCAGGAATTGCATCTTTAATAATATCAACTAATTCAAAAGTTGTTTCAATTGGTCGTATTTGTCGTTTTTGTTCAATTTTACGTGCAATCTGTTTAGCAAACTTTTCATCAGCATATTTATATAAAATTTCAACAATCCTTTCATACGGCCACGTATTAACGATTGCATAAGCATCAAGTGGATTTGATGTATCCATTCGCATATCAAGGCGAGCATCATAATTATAGCTAAAGCCTCTAGAACCTGTATCGAACTGAGGAGATGATACACCTAAATCAAACAATATTCCGTCGACTCTTGTTACACCTAATTCATTTAATTTTTCTTTAATATTTACAAAATTAGAATAAATGATTGTATAGTTGTTACCAACTGCATCAAGGCGTAGACGAGCTGCTTCAATTGCCGTTTGATCTTGATCAAAACAATACAAATGACCGGTCGTAAGCTGCTTTAAAATAGCACAACTATGTCCTGCTCCGCCTAAGGTGCAATCAACATAAATTCCATCTGCTTTAATATTCAAGCCCTCAACGGCTTCCTTCAATAATACTGTTACATGATCAAACATCGCTCTCTCCTATAATTCAAAACCTTCTAACGATTCAGAAATTTCATCAAAGTTATCTTTATTGGCATCATAATAATCATCCCAAATATTCTGATTCCAGATTTCTACATGATCACCAACGCCAACGATGATACATTCCTTTTCTAATTTACCTTCTATTCTTAAAACATTAGGAATATTTACTCTCCCTAATTTATCAAATTCACATTCACTTGCTCTTGAAGTAATAATTCTAACAAAGTTACGTGCCTCTCTTTTAGTTTTTGGCAGTGTTTGGAGTTTTTGATAATAGTCATTCCAGCCTTCTTGGGTGTATAAAGCTAGACAACCATCAAAACCGCGAGTGATTACAACACTCTCGCCACATTGCTCCCTTAATTTTGAAGGAATAATAAGACGCCCCTTGGCGTCAATATTATGCCTAAATTCACCCATGAACATCTATATCACCCACTCTTTAACACTTAGTAACACAAATTAACACTTCTTACCACCATTATATACCCTGGTCGATACTTTGTATAGCATTTTCTTTAAATAAGAAGATTTCGACAATTAAACAAAAAAAGGGTCAATTAACGTAAAATTTCGTTAATCAACCCTTAAACAACAAAAAAAGCGCCCTTAAGACGCCGTTTCTTATAAAACTTTTTGTCCTTTGTAAGTACCGCAATGTTTACAAACTTTATGAGACATTTTGTATTCACCGCACTCTGGACATACAACTACAGCTGGTGCTGTAAGCTTATCATGAGTTCTTCTCTTATTTCTTCTTGTACTTGAAACTCTTCTAAATGGTACTGCCATCAGTATAACCTCCTATTTAATCTTTAAAATAATCTTTTAATTTAGCTAACCTAGGATCGATATAATCATCATCTTTATCACTAGTACTGTTATCTAATATTCTCCAACCTTTTCCTTTAGATTTAATATTAGCATCATCTTTGACGACCCTCATCGGTACTTCCAGCATAATGTTTTCAAATACCACTGGGGTAAGATCAACAATATCTTTTTTTACTTCATGAACATCTTCAAGTGGATCAGGTTTTTCAAAAGCAAACACTTCAGTTGAATTAATTTCAAAAGGATACTCAACATCTTCAAGTGTAATAGCACAAGGAAGAATCATAGTTCCTTTAATATTAAGATCAACATATAAACGTTTATCTTTCAAATCAAGATCTCCGGTTCCTGAGACAATAATGTCCTTCAAGTCATTAATTTGAGCATACTGGTCAAATAACTCCGAAGGAAAAGTTAGTCCCTCTTCAAAATCAAATTTTCCACGATGCTTAACAATCCATTGTAAATTGTATTTCAAAATAATCACCCTTCTATAACCGCAATGACAATTATATATAAAATAATACCATAAGTCAACCTAAAAAATACTTGTTTTTATCGTTTATTTTACTATATTGTCTTAGACCATCTTGTCGATATCTTTAGGAATTTTATTTGATTTAATCATCGAAACTAATTTATCAACCTTGCTAGGAGTGATTGGTTTATTAGTCACCTTAGCCACACTCATAATAAAATCCTTAATATCATTTTCATTATTTAAATCTTTAGACTGTAAATCATTAGCTAATTTTAATATTTCTCCTTTATTAACATTAGTTTTCTTTACAACCTTATCTAATAAAACATCTTCATCTTTCATATTATCACCACTATATACTATGATAATATTTAAATAACGTTACCCCTCAATTTTCAATTCTCGACGCATCAGCTGTTGAATCTCACGTTTTGGTTCATGATTATTGTATAGAACATTGTAAATCGCATTTATAATAGGTAATTCAATATCTGTAAATTTCTTAGCATCTTCATAAATAACTCGACAAGTACGAATTCCTTCACAAGTTTTTTTATTATTTTTCATGAAAGCACGTGCATCATTGGTTTTACCAATTTCTAGACCAGCCTGAAAATTCCGCGAATGGACCGATGAACAAGTGACAATTAAATCTCCAACACCTGTTAATCCCATATAGGTTTCTAATTTACCACCTTTTTTCGTTCCATAACGAACCATTTCTGCCAGACCCCGAGTAATTAATGCTGCCTTAGTATTATCACCATAGCCTAAACCACTTAAAACTCCAGCCGCCACTGCAATAACATTTTTAATAGCAACCCCGTACTCAGCCCCAACTTCATCATTTAATCGATAGACTCTAAAATAATCATTCGAAAATAACGTCTGAACATCTCGGGCAGTATCATCATCTAACGAAACAGCACACACTGTCGTTAACATTCGAACGACTACTTCTTCAGCATGACTTGGACCAATCAATGAAACGACCGGATTAATCAAGTTCTCATCAAGCACACTACGAATCGTATCAGACATACGCATATTTGTCCCTAAATCAAAACCCTTAGCTGCATTTATAACTGTAATCTTTTTCTTTATTAATGGTTTTACTTGTTCTAATGTTTCTTTAACAAATTGTGTTGGAATAGTAATTAATAAATAATCCATATCCATTAAGGCTTCTTCTAAATTATTTGTCGCTTTAATTTCACTTTCTAAAGAAATATTGTGAAAAAAAGCTTCGTTTTGATGATTAAAATTAATATCATCAATTTGTTCTTGATCAATACCATACATCATTATCTCATTTTGATTATCGATCAAAACTCTGCTTAAAGCTGTTGCCCAACTTCCAGTTCCTAGTACCGCAATTTTACTCATTGTTACACTTCCTTATATTATTGTATCAATATTATACCAAACTAATTAATTAATAGCACGACTAATCACGTTTACGACAAATAATATGAATTGGCGTTCCTTCAAAACCAAAAGAATCTCTTAAACGATTTTCTAAATAACGCTTATAACTAAAATGCATGTATTGAGGATCATTAACAAATAGAACAAAAGTTGGGGGACAAATACTAACCTGATTAGCATAGAAGATTTTTAAGCGTCCACCATTGAACGTAGTTGTTGGATTGATTGCTTGAGCATCAACAAGAACATCATTTAAAACACTAGTTTGAACACGTTTATGTGAATTTTCAAATGACTCTTGAATCAATGGGAATAATTGTTGAACTCGTTGATGAGTTTTGGCAGATAAGAAAATAATCCGCGCATAATCCAAATATTTAAACTGACTACGCAATTCTTTTTCTTTCTTTTGCATTGTCTTCTCATCTTTTTCAACTAAATCCCATTTGTTAACAACTAAAATTACTCCCTTACCAGCTTCATGAGCATAACCGGCAACATGTTTATCTTGTTCAATAACTCCCTGATTCCCATCAATAACAACAACGATAACATCACTTTTTTCAATTGATGATAAGGCTCTCAAAATTGAATATTTTTCAATATTTTCATATACCTTACCTTTTTTTCGCATTCCGGCAGTATCAATAACACGATATTTTTGTCCATCCTTAACAAATGCTGTATCAATCGCATCACGAGTTGTCCCTTCAATATTCGAAACAATTACTCTTTCTTCACCAAGAATCGCATTCGTCAACGATGATTTTCCGACATTTGGTCGTCCAATAATTGAGAAACGAATTTCATCTTCATCAAATTCTTCTTCAACAAAATCGAGATTCTTAATGATTTCATCTAATAAGTCACCAATTCCAATTCCATGACTTCCTGATACTGCAATTGGATCACCAATTCCTAAATTATAGAATTCATAAATATCATCTTTAAAAGCATTATCATCAATTTTGTTAACAGCCAATAAAACCGGCTTACTTGTTTTTTGTAAAAGACGTGCTACATACTCATCTTCACGAGTTATTCCTTCACGTCCATTAACAACAAAAACAATTAAATCTGCTTCTTCAATGGCAATTTCTGCCTGCATCTTGATTTGGGCAGTAAAAGATGCATCTTGTAATTCAATTCCTCCCGTATCAATCAAACGGAATTCTTTTGTCAACCATGTTGCAGTTGCATAAATACGATCACGAGTAACACCCGCAACATCTTCTACAATGGAAATACGCTCTCCAACAATTCGGTTAAAAATAGTTGATTTACCAACATTCGCTCGTCCAACTATTGCTACTACACCTGCCATATTATACCTCCTTTATTTTTTCTTCTACTAATTTTAAAACAGCATCAACAACTTCTTGTAAAGTCATCGCTGATGTATCTAATACGATGGCATCTTCTGCCTGTTTTAACGGTGAAATATCGCGATTCATATCTTGATAATCACGTTGTTCAATATCTTTTTTGATCAGCTCTAAATCTGCTGTTAATCCTCGCTCTTGATTTTCTAAATAACGACGTTTAGCACGGGTATCAACACTAGCAATTTGATATATTTTCAATTCTGCATTTGGCAAAACAACTGTCCCAATATCACGCCCATCTAAAATCACACCACCAACATTTGCCATCTGACGCTGCTGTTCTACAAGAAACGTACGAACCGCCTGATAACTTGATACTACACTAGCAGACATAGAAACTTGATCTTGACGGATCACTTGGCTAACATCTTGCCCATTTAAAAAGATATGGTTATTACTATCCATTTCAATTTTGATTTGTTTCAAAGCCTGAGATACCGCTTGTTCATCTTTTAAATCAATATTATTTTCAAGACAATAATATCCTACACAACGATACATTGCCCCTGTATCAATATAGATATAATCTAATCGTTTAGCAACTATTTTTGCAATACTGCTTTTACCAGCCGCACTTGGCCCGTCAACGGCAATAGAAATTTTTTTCATAATATCCTCCACTCCTTGAAAAAAACTAAGGGTAACCTTAGTTTAAAAGAACAACTGGTATCCTATCATACCACACAATCCAATAAATACAACTACTAGGAATATAATTACATAGTTTAAGATAGTAGCGATTCGATCACTTTTCTTTTCATCAACAATATCACTACGAGATTGTTTTGCCTTTGATTTACTATCTATAGTTTTATCATTTGTTTGATTTTTAATCACTTTTAAATCTGCTGTGTCTTCTTTTTGTTTAAGTACTTTTTCAACCTCTCGCTGATCTTTCTCTTTAATCTGTCGAAGTATTTCCTCTAACGAACGTGTTTGTTCAATTTTTGCCAATTCTTCATCTTCTAAAGTGTCCTCAGCTGTTCCAGAACTCACAACACCTGTATCTTTTTTCAATGCTTCTTCAAGTTCATTTTCTTTTTGCTCTGCTTCTTCCTGAACTTCGTCCATTACCAGCTTAGCTTTTTTAGCATCTTCTTCTGGTGACATGCTGGCAAGTCGTTCCATTAAAGTCATCTTCTTTTTAGCAGCCTTTTTTTCTTCTTCAGCTTTTGTAACAACCGATTCCTCCTGATTTACAAAATACCCTTTAGAAAATTCTGAAGTATTGATATTATCCAGATTATCGATATGAACTACTTGCTTTTCTGGTTCTCTAATTTTATTTAAAATATCCATTCTTGTATTGTACTGCGCTTCTTTACCAACACTGACCTTAGCACTTCGCAAAGCTCGGTTTATTTCTTCACTGCTTTCTTGACGCATTTGTTCAAAAGTTTTAGCTTCTGTCAAAGTGTCATTAATATCTGGCAAGTCTTTTTCTTCTTGTTTAAAAGAACGATTTATTGTCGCTAAAAAATCATCATCTTCAATATCATCAATGATATCAATTGTATCCTCTATATTTTCACGATTAATCCCTGCTTCATCTTTTAAACCAGCTCGTAAATCGCGATATTTGTTTACACGTGAACTATTCACTCGAAATCACCCTTTCGTCGTACATTATAACATACTTTTTCATTATTTCCTTTATAAAATATTGGAAAATATATTTATTTGGGATATAATAGATACATAACAAAGGAGGAATTTATAATGGCTAAAATTACAGTAAACGAATCTTGCATCGGATGTGGTGCTTGTACAGGTGTTGCACCAGATGTTTTTGAAATGAATGATGAAGGATTAGCATCTGTTGTTGGCGATGATGTTGCTTCAGCTAAAGAAGCCGCTGAGTCTTGTCCTGTAGAAGCAATCGAAGTAGAAGATTAATCGATAGAAAGAGGCTGTAACGAATAAAGGTTTTTAAACCTTTAAGCGTTATGCCTTTTTTATTTTTTGAGTTTTTAGAATAATAAAATTATTCGTATGTGTATGACTTTTTGAGTATTATAAAAAATATCGCTCTTCTGTTTTTAAAATTTTGATATTTAAGAAACTATGCTGTTTCTATTCTTATGCTTTTTATTATGATATTTTCTTAAATTTATATGCTATTCCGATCAGAAAAAGCTCTGTTTTCACATCTAGACTTCCTTTTTTTCTCAGTCTTGTATAATTCATCTCCTGTTTAATAACTCCAAATGTGTCTTCAGCCTGAATGCTTCTTTGCTTTTTCATTTCTATCCCATCAGCTGTTCTCAAGTTTTCATCTACTTTTGACTGAAGTTTATTAAGATTGTAATTAATTTGTATTTTTCTTTATTTAAGCATTCATTGCAATGTCTATATTCAAACACTCTGCTTATCTGTAAGTAATCACCTCTGGTGTTCCATACTTCTTCCTATTCAATATTAAATGTGTACCCTTGAGGAAAGACTTTATAACCTGAAGAATCATATTGGGGTTGGAGCCTTTATCGCCTCTGTGAGAGCAGTCAAAATACTTGGAGGTATTAATACCTTTCATAATCTCTACGAATGATGTCAACGGATCATCTATAGGTATAACAATAAAAAAGTCTAGTGGAAGTCTGCATTGAAATGTGTCATAATTACCATTGACTATAGGGTAATTAGATTCTAACAGTTCGATGTTTTTCATAATCTAATTATACCAAAAACAGCACTTAAACTCTATTTGAGTCTAAGTGCTGTTTAATTTTTTAGACAAACACATTATTTTAATGCGTCACAGCCTCCTTGTTTTTCCATTTATCCATGTTTTTCATAATAATTGTTTATTACGAAAAATATTACAAACATCACCACAACCACACTCACAAGTGTGGTTCCAGCTATCATAAACATCATTTTCTTTGTGATTCCATACAAAACAATTGTAATAATACTACCTGCATAAAGTAATAAATTCATTAATTGTACTGTTTTTTGACCACTCTTCATCGCAATAAACAAATCTCGTTCATCTGTATTATTTTTCAATCCATCTTCCCAATCATTATCAAAACAATGATATAAATTATAAACCCCTAAAACAAAAGCAACTAGCAAAGCTAATCCATATTTTAAAACAAAGCCCTTTTGCCAAATAACATAGGCTGTGGCAAATACTAAAATAATTCCCAATGTCCCATTAATAATATACCGGGGATTGATCTTATGCATTTTTTTGATCCTCCAATTCTTTATTTTCTTTTAAACAACATAATTCCTCAATTGTAGTATCGAAAACTTCGGCAATTCGATACGCTAACATTAGTGATGGGTTATATTGTTCTTTTTCTATCGAAATGATTGTCCTAGATGATACATGAACCAGATCGGCTAACTGTTGTTGTGTCATATTTTTTATTAAGCGCATTTCTTTTATTCTTGTTTTCATTTCCACCACCATAATATGAAGTCAACTTCACGTGAAGTACATTTCATATTATAAACTAAAAAAATAGATATAGCAAGAGCTATATCTACAGTGATTTCAATAACATTAATGCTGTTGCTTTATTAGATGCTAAAGGAATATAGTGTACATCACATAAACGCATTAACGCGCTAATATCTGGTTCATGCGGCTGTGCTGTCAAAGGATCCCGAAAAAAAATAACCATATCCATCTGTCCTAGCGCAATTAAATTTCCTACCTGTTGATCTCCGCCATAAGGTCCTGATAAAAATCTAGTTACTTCTAAATTTGTATTCTCCATGACCTTTTTACCAGTCGTTCCAGTTCCATATAAATTATGTCTTGCAAAAATTTCTTCATTATCTTTAACAAAATCAATCAATTCGCCCTTTTTCTGATCATGAGCAATTAAAGCAATATTCATCTTATGCCTCCTTAAACTTTGATTCAATTGGTCTTACTATATAATATACAATAGCAGAAATAATCCCTTTGATAAAGTTAAATGGGAAATAAATGATAAAAATGGCTTGACCATAAGGCGATAAGAAATTCAAAAAGCCCGGTACGGACATATTTGTACCATATTGTTGATTGAATGAATTAATATCTAAAACAAATGGTAAATCTGTATACCAAGTTGGTTTTTGAGTTAAATAAGTTGGAGTTACAAACAGGTAATTCAAAATAAACATTACCATTGCAAATACAAACATTGTAATAATCATGTTCACGGCATAAGACTGCCATTCTTTTTGTAATTTTAAATGTCTTGATAAATAATAATAAACACAACAAATCGTCAATGAAGCAATCAAAGCAGTAATCTGACCAATTGCAATTGGTCCTACCGGTCCCTTAAATAAAATTGAAACAAAGAATTTACATACACACACAAATAATGCTGATTTAAACCCCAGCATTGAAATTGCCATAATTACAACAATTTCTGATAAATCAAGATTTAGCCAAGGGGCTAAGGGATATGGTATCTCCAACAAACCCAAGATCATCCCTAATGCCGCCAACGCTGCTGATAATACTAATTTTCTTGTCTTAGTAGTTTCCACAATAATTTCTCCTTTATAATAAAAAATATCATGAAAATACTAATCTCCATGACAAAAAGGCATTAATTATTAACTAAAAAATGTCATTCTTCCATCCAGACTATACTGTCGGTGTAGGAATTTCACCTACTCAGCTTATGCTCGCGGACTTTACCGCCGGTCGGGAATCACACCCTGCCCTGAAGACTTTCTTTTCCTATATAATATAGCATAGTATTCCTACTATTTCAATAAGAAAAAACTAACAGTTAGTTATTCTGTCAGTTTTGTTGTTTTTTTGTATTATTATAAACTAAAAAGATTCCTGCAACCAATCCAATAGCAGCCAAGAGCAATAAATATGCTCCGATAGAAATATTCCCATAACCACCCAGTACTGATTTAGCATTAAAAATTTCATATACCGCCAAAACTGCAGTTGCACCAGCTAAGCCTAACGCTACAATGTCTTTATGAAGATAGGATAAAATCAATGCAACAACAACTAAAGCAATGCAAATAATACCATCTCCACCATCCATTAAACTAACACTTTGACTATATCCAAAAATCGATACTGAAGCAAATGGTAAAAAGCATGAAATTATTGCCAAGATACCCGACCCAAACGTAAGTACCTCGAGCATGTTGAATTTTTTCCCTGAAATTTCAACTTCTTTTTTCTGCATATTTTCCCCAAAATCATTAATTGCACTTTTTGTTTTATCAACAGACTCTTTTACCGGTATTCCAGTATCTTGACTTACACAATCCTCACCGCAATTAGGACAAAATTTCACCCCTATTTCTAATTCCTGACCACATTTTTTACATTTCATAATTTTCCCTCATTTCATTTTTAAGTTACCTTTCCCTAATTATAACTTATAATTACATTATATTATAAATCTCCATTTTCCACAAATAAAAAACACCAGCTCTTTATTAGCTGGTGTCAGTTATTCTTACTGTTCACCCAATGTCACTTCTATTGTTTTTTCAGTACCATTACGGTTAACCACAACAGAAACTTTATCCCCAGGTTCTTTTGAATATAATTCAGTTAAGAAACTCTTATAAGTAGTTACTTCTTTACCGTCAAACTTAACAATAATATCTCCTTCTTGAATACCCGCCTTACTAGCTGCTCCTCCAGAAGTAACTCGAGATACATAAATACCATCTGTCAAATCAGTATTAATGCGATAATAGCGTAATTGATAGCTTGAATACCCTGATAAAGATACTCCTGAGATACCAATTTGTGGACGTGTCACTTTACCATTTTCAATAATTTGTTCAACTGAAGTAATAACATCATTGATTGGTAAAGCAAATCCCATTCCTTCTACTGAAGTATTAGATAATTTCATTGAAGTAATCCCGACTAATTCACCAGCCATATTTACCAAAGCACCACCACTGTTACCAGGGTTGATTGCTGCATCAGTTTGAATAACATTCATATCCCAATCTTCTTGACCATCATCATTTAAATCCACTGAAACAGTACGATCAATTCCACTTACAATTCCTTGAGTAACTGTCCCTGCGTATTCAATTCCAAGCGGACTACCAATCGCTAATACAGTTTCTCCCTGATCCAATAAACTAGAATCTCCACATTTAATAGCGGTCATATCAAAATCAGCAGTTAATTTTAGTACTGCAATGTCACTGTAAGTATCACTACCAACAATCGTTGCATTTACAGATTCTTTATTTGAAAATACTACTTGCACATCAGTAGCTCCACTTACTACATGGGCATTCGTAATAATATATGCTGTTTTTCCATCAACACGATAAACAACTCCACTACCGCTACCACTAGCAGTTCCATTAGCATAGACTAATACTCCAACAACACTACTATTCACTTTTTCAATCACATCAGTTGTAGAGCTCTTCACATCATAATTTACATTTTCCACAGTTGCATTCTTATTCGATGAAGAACCACTTGACGAGCTCTTATTAACTTTTGTAAATAAGAAAACATTCATTCCTAAAGATGCAACCACTAAAAGAGTAATAACTATCTTAAATAAACCATTTGTATTTACAGTCACTTTTCTTTTATTATGTTTTCCCATTCTTGATTCAGGTTGGTTACTATTTTCTTCTTTTTCTACTTGTTCTTCCATTGGATTTCTCTCTTCCATTTATACCACTCCTTTTACTTTACACACATATCTTAAATAAATAATTTGTTCAAATTATTTTTATATTGTGTGAAAAATTGTGTTACTTGTAAAAGAAATTATATTTTCTACAAAATTGGCAAAGTTACCGTGAAAGTAGTCCCAATTCCAGGAGTGCTTTCTACATCAATGGTCCCATTATTTAATTCCACCATTTTTTTAACAATACTCAATCCTAAACCGGTCCCAAGTTTCTTACTTCTAGAACGGTCCACTTGAAAAAAGCGATCAAAGATAAACGGGATATTATCTTTAGAAATGCCTACCCCTTCATCCTGAACAACAATTATTAAATTATCATCTTTATAATTACATTTAATTGAAATAACCCCAGCATTAGAATATTTAATAGCATTAGAAACCAGGTTATTTAAAATCGTTTTAACGGTCGTATAATCTAACATCAATTCTTCTTTGATTTTTGTTTGATATACTAATGACAATTGTTTATCTTTTGCTAAAGGCTCAAATAATTCCACTGTATCTTTGATCAGTGAATCAATATCTACCAGTGCAGGACTTAGAGTCGCTTGAGGCTGTTCTAATCGAGATAATTCTAAAATATCTCCAATAATATTCTGCATCCGATAACTTTCCTTTAGTAGTATACCCATAAATTCATTAAAAGTATCTTTATTTTTTATTCCTTCTTTTTGAAGAATTTCTACGCTACCAATAATTGCACTCATTGGTGTTTTTAATTCATGAGAAATATCTGAAAAAAACTGTTTTTGCATCTTTTCGATCTCTTTTACCTGTGTAACATCAGTAAAAAGAATAATACTTCCATCGAATGCTACATCATCACGAAATACAGGTGTTGTTTCAATTTGATAATAACGTTCATCAATACAAACTGCAGTTGAAAACTTTCTTTCAAAAATATAACTTTGATCAACAATATTTAATAACTGATCTGTAAAAATATCTTTATAATATTTACCTCGCAAATGTTTGATTTTAAAAGCATCACGGAAACTCTGATTAGTGAAGATAATCGTTCCTTCTTTATTAACAAAAATCATCGGTAAATTCATTGTTTTGATTAGAGAATTTAAGATTTTATGATTAAAATCTTTTTCTCCTTCAACTTCACGAATTTCATTTTCTTTTTCACGTTTATAAAAATTAATTTGCTGTTGATAATAACGATTTGTATCATAAACGATAAATAACATCGCAATCATAAATCCAATCAAATAAATATAACTATAATTAAAATTCCAAATCATTAAAATAATTACAATGATTGCTGAAAAAATAAACTTTTGATAATTCTTATTCATCTTTGCTCACCAACTTGTATCCAACGCCACGCACTGACTGGAAACAAGCCTGACTATCTTTTAATTTTGTTTTTAATTTAAATACATGAATATCCACTAAACGAGTATCACCATCATAATTAAAATTCCAAATCTTCATCAAGAGCTCTTGACGTGATAAAACCTCTTCTTTATTATCAATAAACATTTGTAACAAGTCATATTCTACTTTAGTAAGATTAATCAGTTCATCACCAACAAATACTTCATGCTTACTTAAATCCATTTTTATATCTAAATATTTAATAATTCCTTTAAAATGTTTATGATACCGTCTTAAATGAGCTTCAATTCGAGCAATCAAAATATTAGCTTGAAAAGGTTTCATTAAATAATCATCAGCCCCTGATTCTAAGCCCTTTATAATATCTTCTTGTTCACTGCGAGCAGTTAATAAAATCATCGGCTTAATATATCCGTTATTACGACATTCTTGAATTATTTGAACTCCATCTTTATATGGCAGCATCCAATCAACAAGTACTAAATCATACTCATTTGATAAAATCTGCTTACAAGCATCTTTTCCATCATAAAGACTATCTACCTGATAGTCTTTATTAGTTAATTCATGGCAAAGGATCTTGTTTATCGAAACATCGTCCTCGATAATTAATAACTTATTCATCTTTCCCTTCATACCTTTCTATAATTCTTTGAACAACTGGATGACGAACAACATCCATAGCAGTTAAATGAATAAATGAAATGCCTTTAACTCCCTTTAGGATTTTTAGTGCTTTTATTAATCCGGATTCAACTCCACGAGGTAAATCAATTTGTGTAATATCACCTGTAATAATCATCTTTGAATTAAAACCTAAACGTGTTAAAAACATCTTCATTTGGTTATCAGTAGTGTTTTGTGCTTCGTCTAGAATCACGTATGCATCTTCTAGAGTCCTTCCACGCATATATGCTAGAGGAGCAATTTCAATAACCCCTTTTTCAATCAAACGTTCAGTTTGTTCAACACCCAGCATATCATGCAGAGCATCGTATAGAGGACGAAGATATGGATCAACTTTTTCTTTTAAATCGCCAGGCAAGAAACCTAAATTTTCTCCCGCTTCAACTGCTGGTCTTGTTAAAACTATCTTTTTAACAATATTATTTTTCAGTGCGTCAACCGCAAATACTACTGCTAAATAAGTTTTACCTGTTCCTGCCGGTCCAACTCCAAAAACAACATCATTATTTTTAAGAGCAAAGTAATAATCTTTTTGTCCCATTGTTTTAGGATAAATCATCTTACCACTCGCTGTTTTAGTAATCCTAATATTGTATAATTCACTAATTTTTCCTAAATTATCTTCTTTTGTTAATTTCAATGCATAAACAACATCACGGCGTGTAATCGTAATTCCTTTTGCGACTAATCCTAAAAGTGCAGCAACTACTTTTTTTGCTTCTTTAAAATGTTCTGGATCATCACCTGTAATGCTGAGTTCATCACCTCTAAGAGAAATACTCACATTTAAGGCTTCTTCAATCATTTTAAAATTCTCGTCATGATTTCCACAAATATTATTTAATTGCGCAATACTATATTCTTCTAATTTAACTTGTTCTGTCATTTAATTCTCCTCTTTAGATGCAATATCTTCTATCAAAATATATTGTACCTTTAATACTCTTTTGTTATCAATTATACCATAAGATAAAACTTTTTCTCTATCTATTTTATCGATTGAACCTAGTTTACTACGAATTGTATGGAGAAGATAGCTAAATGCTTCACCATCATCCATTTTTTTCTTATCGATCTTCGCCTCATAGGTAGTATACGTATATGCTTTGATCGTTCCTTCGGTTTCAATAATTTTATCTACTTCACTAGTCGAAGTAATCGTATTAGAAACTAGCAGATCACCTTTTTTTACATACTGGTTCAACTTAACCAAAATATTTCCACTGCTAACATCAATTTTTTGAATTACTCCGTCTTTACTTGCATAAATATTCTCAAAATTCTTTTCTACTTTTTTAGCTCCAACACTATTTGTATATTTTACAAATAATACGCCACCTTCTTGATAAATATTTAAATAATCTATCTTCCCTTTAAAACTATCTTTTAAATCATCATAAATATCATTTAATTGTTGATAAGTTCTTTTTTTATCACCAACATCAATATGATTTTCAGCTAAAACCTGATTAACTAATTTAGTTGTACTAGGATTATTACCGATAATCTCAACTCTAAAAATAAATTGATTACATAAAATCACAGTGACTGCAAAACTGACAACTCCAACGATGCTCAATTTACGATAAAATATTAAAATTAAATAATACAGTATTCCAACACTTTTGATAATTGTTAAATGATATTTACGAACCATTATCCGTTGATAAATAGGCAAATAGAATCGATATGTACAATCATCGACTTTTGTTAACTGAAATACTGTAATATGGTCCTCTTTAAATGATTTCAATAACCCTACTATATCCTCACTGACGACTTCACATAAATCATATCCTAATCTCATAGAAATCTTAAGCAATCAATCTTTCCATAAATTATTACTTCTTGATCACTATAATATCTTATTTCTAAATCTGCGCCAGTTACTTTAAGAGTATTATTAGCCATCTTTATCTCAATAACGTTATTTTCTAAAAGCATCACACATTCATAATATTTGACACTTAAACACTTATTTTCCATATAGATCATCGAATCACCTAACTAATTATATGAATATTTTTTTAGTAAATGCGTTTAATTGTGTAATAAAATAGTTTCACTATAATAATTTTTATACTAAAATCATTTTAGAGATGCATATGACATACCTATTAACAAAAGTAGCTTAAACTTATATGTAATGATAAAAAATGATAGTGATACTAGTAAAGATTTTGAAGAAATTAATTTTGCATTTTTTACATTATTAGTTAATCGTCAAATACTCATGATTTAATCTTGCTTAATAAAATTATCAATATGTTTATTATGCAATTTTTAATCAAAGCAATAGATTTTTTAAGGAGAAAAAACGATTTATATTACCGGAGATACCCTCGACCATCAAGGATGTTTTAATGTGTTTAATCACTATTTAACTAAACGTGATATTTTATTGTTGGAGATTTCGGCTTTGTGTTTCACAACAATCAAAAAGAGCTGGATTTTTTAAATAAATTAGCAGCACTCCCCTATCAAATCTGTTTTATTGATGGAAATCACAAAAACTTCGACTATCTAAATCAATTACCCATTACAATATAGAATGGCGGAAAAGTCCATTTTTTAAGATCAAATATTATTCATTTGATGCATAGACAAATCCTTACAATAAAAAACATACATTTTTTGCTTTCGGAAAAAGTATTTTCACCAACTTGGCAGATGAGAGTCAAAGGATATAATTGGTGGGAAACCGAATTACCAAACAATCAAGAAGTATTATTAAATCTTAAGGCACATAATTTTAAAATCGATTATATTTTAACTCATACGTGTCCTAAAAGCACTGTCTATTATATGAACCTGCCCCCTATACGCGGTGAGCTTGATTTGACAGAATTTTTACAGTTGATTGAAAATCAAGTAAGCCATAAGCATTGGTATTTCGGACATTTTCATTGTGAAAAAAAATAAACAAGATGATGGCTTGTTTATTTTTTAATATGATTAACCTTTCTAATAAAAAAGTAATTTATACATACTATGATACTGATTGATTCTTAAAGACAGATTTATTTAAAGTCTGTTTTTATCTTTTCTTAGTAAAAGACACAATATTAACTTTTTTATAATTTAATAACTTTCATGAATTAAAATAAAAAAGGGCATTAGCCCCATTTTTTATCTTTTACCTTTGTTGTTCTTTCTTGCTGCTTCAGATTTTAATTTTCTTTTTAAACCTGGTTTTACGTAGAACTCTCTCTTACGAGCTTCTGCAAGGGTTCCTGTTCTAGAAACTTGTCTTTTAAAACGACGTAAAGCGTCATCTAAAGATTCATTTTCTCTTACTACAGTTTTTGCCATCGAACTATTCCCCCCTTTAACTCTAAATTACGTTCCTATTATATATATAATTCTTGGTAATTGCAAGAAAAATAAGGAAAAATATCCATTATTTAAAATAATTTACATTTTCTTTCCAACAACTTCAGCTATTTTAGAAATTTGTTTTAATAATTCTTCATAT
>NZ_JAHOCB010000037.1:0-32363 GCF_019125875.1 Erysipelatoclostridium sp. MSK.23.31
CAAAAAATAACAATGTATGATGAACTTATGCCTGTTGCTAAAAAGGTAAAAACTGGTGATTTAAGCAATCCGTTTAGTTATCTTGTTTTAACAGGTGTTGCAGTTTTAGGAATGTCCCTTGTTTATTATAGAAGGAAAAAAAGTTGTTAATTAAACTAAAAGAGGCAATTTGCCTCTTTTTTGTATATGCTATTTAAAAATTTAGATGGCATATACAAAAAAAGAAAGGTGTGTGGAGAATATGAAAAAAAGATATGTTGTAATATTTTTACTTATATTAATGTTTTTTATTAGTGGCTGTCAAAGTGAGTTATTCAGTGATCCAAACTTCAGCAAAGATAAAATAAAATTTAATAGCAATATAGTAATAAACTATGGGGAAAAGAATGTTGATACTACAAAATTTGTGTCGGGTATAGATGATATAAAAATTAAAGACAGCAATAGATTAAAGGATGAGCTAAGAATCACTGTTGATAATTACAGTATTATCTGTCCTGAGTTTGATGCAGATGAATTAGGTAAACATGTACTTGTTTATTCTTTAGGTGATTACAAATACAAAGTAGAAGTAACTGTAAAAGATATAACTGCACCTTTGATTCTATTACAAAATAATGAAATTGATTTAACGGTTGGAGAAAAGTTTTCAAAAAAGAATTTAGATTACAAAATAAAGGATAATCTTTCCAAGAAGAAAGATATCAGGATTTCAATAAAAGGTGATTATAATTCTAAAAAATTGGGTAAGTACAATCTTAAATTGGTTGCTAAAGATGAAGCAGGAAATAAATCGAGTGTTGATTTTGTTTTGAATATATATGAAAAGGCTTCACTGGAGATTGACAAAACTAATATTTCATTAAATATTGGGGAGACATTGCTTGTATCTGCGAAGGTTAAAGGAAAAGATCAAACTGTAAATTGGACGAGCGACAACAACACTATTGTGGTAGTTGATAATGGAAAGATTACAGCAGTGTCTCCAGGTACTGCAATTATAAGAGTCACATGTGGAAATCTCGCAAAAGAAATTAATGTAAATGTAAAAGCTAAAGAGACAAACAACAATGCTAACAGTCAAAATTCAAATAATAATAAAAATAATGCAAATAATAGTTCGAGTGGCGGGACAGGTGGCAATAAGGTTACCAATCCCTCACAGTATAATAAATATTTTTCTGAGGTTTCGATTGCTACATACAATGAAGCATTAAGTTATGCCGAGGGTAAAGTGAACAGTGGGGTCGTAAATTCTTATTCATTAATGCCAGATGGCAAGGGATATCAAGTAACATTCGGTTAGATAATAAAAATCCATGTCAATGGATTTTTTATTATATATTTTTATATTTTGAAAGGAGAAAAAGCAAATGAATATTATTGGAATTATTTGTGGTGTAGTTGTTGCAGTAGGATGCCTTATCGTTTTTTTATGTCAACTGATTAAAAATGATATCGAAAATGTAATTGTATTTATTGTAACAAGACTGGCTATTGCTATAGCAGCTGGCTTAACTGTTGCAATGGCATTATCAATTTAAGGAGGAATAATTATGCGAATTAAACTAAATAAAAAATTATTAGTAAGAAAGGAAGATGGTTCAGTAAACCGTATAACAATCAATCAAAAAGATTACTATAAATTTATTTTGCCAAAAGGATGTGACTTTGGAAATACATTAGATGAAAATGGAAATGAAGTAGGAAAATTACCAGATTCAATACGTGCCTCATTTATCGTACCTGTCTGGTATACAAGTCAGGCAATAGAAGGTGAATTATGTTATATTGATTTTCCTGATAACTATAAGTATTTAAAAATTACTTTAGATTTGGGCAAGAGCGAAGAAAGATTAGAAGATGGTAGACATAAACATCTTTTTTCTGCAATTGAAAATATTTCGCCAAATGAACTTGCAGATATTATTGAAGATACAAAGTGGTTAAGTTTTACCGTTTCGGTAAAACAGTTAGGTAAACCGTATCAAACTGAACAGGGAAATAAAAGGATAAGCATTTTACTTCCAAAATACGCAGGTGATTTGATGGGGTGCAGAGCAACTATCAGTCAGAACTGTATCAAAGACATAAAAGGAAGAGATGATATTAAAATTGTTAATATCCCAAAAAACTCTAAATTTAACATAATGCGTTCTAAAATTGTTGGTCAGGATATTGAAAACCAAATGAAACCAGTATTTGGCGATAAAATTATCGAAGCAACAGTAACAGGAAAGGAATTATTTGAGTTGTTTAAAAAACCTAATGAATACGAAGAACAAACTACTCACGAAGTGGAAAGTGAAGAAATGGAACAAGGATTATAACGGTTTTGTGTAGTTTTAGAAAGGAGACTTTATGAAAGAAATTATTACAATGGAAGTTATCAAAATAACTACTATGGGGTCATTTGATCCATTAATTCAACTTGTAACCCCTTTTGCTGAAGATGCGCTTTTGTTCTTTCAGACAATGGCAGTATTATTTGCTACAGCTATGGGTGTATATTATAAATTAAGACAAATTTTTGCTGATGCACAGGAAGATCAAATGTGGGATAAGAAAACAAGAGGTGTATTTGTAGGACTGGTTTTTATTTTTGCAATTCCTACAGTAATCAAAGTATTATCTTCATATTTTAATTAGAAAGAGGCAATTTGCCTCTTTTTATATTTTTGAAAGGAGGTATAGAATTGGAACAAATGTTAGAAAAGTGGTATGAATTTTTTGATAAAGAAAGACTCAATAAGTGGATTGATGAAGATAAGGAAAATCGATCTGGTTTTATTGCAGGGGTTAATGAAAAGACAATCAATGAAATTAGGAATATTTTTGAAAATAATATTGAAGAGTTTATTGAATTTTATGACTATACTGGTGGTCAAATATTATTACCAATTTTTAAAATAAGAGATCAGTATAGAGAATTTAAAGAGAGAAAAGTATCTAATGAATATGGATATTATGTTAGGGATATTCCAACAAGCGAATCTAGTGATATACCATTCTTTTTTGAAAACGCCCAATCTTTAGATGGGTTTGATATTTCTGGTGGTAGTACTGAAGATAATGAAATTATCGAGCTATTGAACAAACTGCTTGGAGAAATTTCCTCTGTTAAAAAGATGAATATAGAAAATAATCATATTTTAAATGAAATTGGTAAAAGATTTTACAATATTGGAAAATCAAAATTTGATATAAATGATGAACAGATCGAAAAATTAAAAGAAGTGTTAAGAGAAATAGGATATGAGATTGAAAATGTAAACCATGAAAATAAGAAAAATTTTCAAATTATTTTACAGCACATAAACACATTTGAAACCAATAAAAATAACAAAATAAGTAAGTATAAAGACCATATTATAGAATATGCTAAAAATAATATATTCAGATTTACAGTTATATGCTCATCCATCAGTATATTTATTACGATTGTTTTAATAAAAATTATGGAGGTATTTGTAAAATGATGATGATGGGCTTATTTAGCGGAATCAGCGAGGATGTAGCTAATTTTTTTAGAGATTTCTTATGGAAACTGATTGAAACTGAAATAGACTGTGTCAGAAATTTAATTAATGCACTTGTTAATGGCGTATTATCATTTGGGATTTTAGACAATACATGGATTCAGGATGGATATAAAGCTGCAATTACTCTCATGTTTATTATTTTGCCTGCAAAAATAATTTATGAGTTTATTTTTGCGATGGTTCGAGAAGATGATAATGCTAGTGATGTGAATAAGAAGCTTGGTGGAGCGATTATGGGAGTTATGCTTGCAGTTTCCTTAAGTATAGTAGTTCCTCTGGCTAATAATCTGTCTATAAATGTATCTAAAGCCCTTATTGGTCAACAGTACAGCGTTGGAAGCAGTTCGAATGGAAATTCTTGGAATGATAACAGCGGTACATCTTTAAATAATTCATCATCGGCATCTAATGATACAAATCAAAAAGATTTAGCGAAAGAGTTGGTTGTTTCTACTTTATGTGCATTTGGCGGTATGGATAGAAATAATACAACATTTTCTTATGTAACTAACGAAGATGGAGTAGGAATGGATATAGGTGCTGAAAGATTTTATGACTATATAACCAACAGTGACGGTGCTTTGGCAGGATATGAAGGTGAGCCTAGTGAAAACAGTGGTGTAAGATCATCAGATAATTTTTTTTCAAAGGGAATTTATAACCGATGGTCATTTTACTATCGTTGGGATGTAAACGGTAATGGGACTGACGGTAGCGATGACTGGGATCTTCTTGGCAGTTGGGATTCATCATCATCTTTTCCAGAGTCATCAAAGTCTGATGGCGGTTATGGTTCAAGAAGTGTCCCGTCAAATGAAACGCAGGCTAAACAGGCATACGAATATATTTGCGACCATGCAGGAGATTATATCTGGGACTTTGGTTATATTGGAACAATGATAGGACTGGCGATATTTATGATACTTCTTTTTATTATTACAATTGAAGTAGCAATGAGAATTATTGTGATTGGATTTTTATATGTAATTGGACCGTTGTGTTGTTTATCACTTACAAATTATCAAAATCCGCAGGCGTTTACAGTATGGAAAAATACCATTTTAGGTATATTTTTTGTAAATGTGACTCAGATTTTTATGTTACAGCTTTTAATGAATCTAGCTGGAGATATTTCTAAAGCAGGAAGCGGAAATAGTAATGTTATTGCTTCGATTGCACTGTATTTTGGTACTTTTTCTGCAATTATTGGTTTGCCTAAATATGTTCAGTCAATGATTGGAGGTTATGGACAAGGAATAATGGAAAGTATGCAGCAGCTAAAAGGTGCAGTAGGTGGTGCATGGGGTATGACTGGAGGTGCTGTTTTAGGAGCTGGAAGAAAGGTCATGGGTCGACATAATGATAATACTGGTCATTTAACTGGCGGATTGCGTGGGGCAATTATGGGTAATAAGCATTATGGTGGACAGCGGATCGGTGGCTTAGCTAACAGAACAAGGGCGATGAGAGATGGTTTGTTTGGAAAACAGGAACAACAGAAGAAAGATGCCCAATCTGGAAACAGAAGCGGTAATGAGGAATATAATTACAGAGCGGGTCTAAACAGTGATACTGGGGACAATGTGAATAGTGGCGGTGAAGACCGTTCACGTATGAATGCCAATATTGGATCATTTTCTAATCTAGGCGCAGACAACGCAAATGATGAAAAATATAGCCGCACGAATGTAAGTTCAGGAACATCGGCTAACAAAAATTCAAAGGTTAATGCTCGTTCAGGAGGTCTTCTGGGACGAGATGGAGTGGCAAATAGAACTTATAATGCAGGTAAGTCATTTATAAACAATCCTACAAAAACAACAAGGAAAGCTGTTAATGGAATGGCAAATGTTATAGGGGTTCGTGGTACTGGTCCTAGAAACTGGAATAAAGGAAATAGTGAAAATGAAACTAAAAAATAGAATGTACATGAAAATACATTTGTAGCGTGAAGTGAATTAAGGGATAACGAACTTCATGCAAAAATACGTTCAGCTGTAAGAAATTTATGAAATTCATAGACAAAATGGAATTAAGAGGTGATGAATAAGGATGAACAGATTATTTTATACCATTTTTAGCAACATTGATATATTTAAGGTAATAAAAAACACATTTATCTTTGTTAGTGAATGTGTAGCGATGAATTTATTATTTTTAGGTCTGGCATGTTTTGCAAATCCAGATATAATAGATAAAAATTTATTAACTGAACTTTCTTTTAAAAACAGTTATGCCTTATATTTATTTATAATAATTTTATATGAAGGAAGCAGAAATTTTATCAGTTATGCTTTTTTTGATAGAAAAATCACTTATATCAGAGGTTCAACAATAGAACATATGAAAAAAGTGAAAGAATTATGTATCGGATTCAATTGTGAAGTAAAAGTACTAACTGGGGATTCAGATTACAAGGTCAGACTGCTTGGAATTATACTAATGGTTCTTGTCTGCCTGGCAGTTTTGTTCTGTACATGTGTAATAATTCTTATCATGTATGGATATCTGTATTTTATGCTAGGTATTTTACTATATTAAAATCAGGTGATGATAATTTATAGGAGGTGTATAGATGGTTGATCGAAATGATTACAAAATAATTATCAATAAAGGAAAAACTAAAGAAAAGTTTTTTCTTTTTTTAACTGTTGGTGAGATGGGATTTTGCCTTTTTATAGGTGTTTTGAGTTTTAAGTTTTTTGGAATGTTTATGAGTGAACTTTATTCACTGCTGATAGCAGTTGTTTTAAGTGCGTCTATAGCATCGCTTTTTATAGAAATACCAGTTTCGCACCTCAGTGTTCTACATCATTTAAAACTGGCATGCAAGTATTATTTTACTTTACCAAATCAGTATTACTATTATCGTGATAAAAGCAAAGAAGAGAACATTAATAAGGAGGAAGAAAATAGTGATTTTTACCAAGAAGAAAGGTACACAGCAAGCAAAAAAACAAAAAAAGCAGACAAAAGAAACCACAGGTAGAACACGTCATATAAAATATGCAATTCCTGTTACATGGAATGAAGACAGACAATGTTTTATTGATAACGAGGAACATTTTATTTTAATGGCAAAAACAGATGGTACGAACCTGTTTGGATTAAAAGAAGAAGATCAAAATGTATATATGAATGCATTTGCTTCGATTTTTAATTCTAATACTGGTTCAGGACAAATTTATTCTTATGAAGTTCCTGCAGACGTTGATGGTTATATAAATGATTACAATTATTTAAAATCTCAACTGGATGTTGTTGGAAGCGAGATAGATCAAATAAAATATAAGATTTTGGATGATGCTTCTATAAGATTAGAAGATACAAGTGTTACTAGAGAACTGGTAGATCGATGTTTTGTGATTATATTAAAAGATAAAGACTGGTTCAAGCTCAAAAGAAGATTGGCAGATGTGATTTCGTATCTCAATTCATATCAAAGAACTAGACTTATGACACCGCAGGAAATGTTAGAAGTGGTATATAATTACTATAATCCTGCAAATGGAAAATTTGTTCCTTCAGTTTATAAAGACCAGTTTGGTGTAATGGAATGTATATATCCAGATTATATTGGTTTTTACGATAAGGGCTTTAATCAGTCAATTGTATTAAATGATTTGTATTGTAAGACTAAATGGTTAGCAACGTTTCATAAAGAGCCTGTAATGGCTCTTTTGTGTTATCTGGCTACTGCCAGAGGAGTTGATTTTTCACTTCACTGGTCACCTGCACCTCATGATGCTATTACAAAAGATATAGATAAATCTATTAAAGCGCTAGAAAAAAGAATAAACAATGAAAAGGAAGAGTCGAAAATTTCTAAGAGTAAAAAGGAAATCGCTGAAAATATTGAAATGGTAGAAAAATTAATAAATGATGGAAATTTTCCAATTTATTTTAGTGTTTCAATTAGAATTGTTGCCAGCAGTCCTGATTTATTAGAAGAATCCGTTAAAGCAATTGATAAAGATGTCAAACAGTTCAATATTAAATTTAGAGAGGGTATACACCAGCCACTGGAAATGTTTAATCTGACTGCTCCGATTTGTCAAAATTATGTAGAAAATTATATGTTGGAAACTACAGCGGATACAATGGGATATATGTATCCTTTTGTGTATGAGGCGTTATATGATTCAACGGAAGAAATAGACAAAGACAGTAAGGAAGTTTTATATAGATACCCTCCTGTATATATAGGAAATACTAAAAATACAAACGGTGTAGTATTTTATGATAACTTTGTAAGAAAAGGCGATAGAACTAATTCTAATGAATTTATTGTTGGTACGACTGGTATGGGAAAAACTCTATTCTTGATGTGGCTTATTAAAGAGCGATATGGTTTAGGATACAAGCAGTTTATAATTGATATTGAAGGAAAAGAACTGCATAGGCTGGTACATGTTTTAGGCGGGGAAAATATAAACTACTCTGATGGCAGATCAGGTCTTATTAATCCGCTTCAAATTAGACTTAATGTACCTGAAAGTGAAAAGGATAATGAAAAAACGCCTTTAACTGAAATATTTCCACTATCAGAACATATTAGATTTTTACGTTCATTTTTTGATGCTTATAAAGGAAACGCCAAGGAGGATATTAGACTTCTTCATGATAATTTGATAGAAAAAGCGTTGGAAAATATTTATAGAGAAATTGGAATAACTTATCAAACCAGTGCCCAAATGATTGTAGATAATTATAAAAATAAAGACTTTCCAATAATGCTTGATCTTTATAATGAGCTGTACAGACTGCTGGAAATAGCAAATAGTGAGAAAACTCCTAACATAAAAGAGGTAACCAGAATTAAAGAATGCATTGCATTTGTTGAGCCTATGGCATGTGGAGCAGATGCTTCAATATTCAATGGTCATACTAGTATTGATTTGAATAGCCGACTCATTTGTTTTAATGTCAGTGGGTTACAGGATAATACCAATAACAAAGTATTATTAACTCAGTATTTTAATGTACTTTCTTTTATATGGACAAGTATAGTATCTAACACCGAAAACATTAGACAGCAACTTTATAATGATGAGTTTGGTGTAATAATGGATCCACGCTGTTTAGATATCATGATGTATTTTCAGACAATTGCTAAGCGAATAAGAAAGCGTAAGGGAGGTCTTACAACTGCAACTCAGCAGATTTCTGATGTATTGAAGGACTCTGTAAAAGATCAGGGGGAAGCAATTATTTCTCAGTCTGCATATCAGTTTTATTTCGGATTAGGCTCAGGTGGAATTAAATATTTTAAGGATGCAGAAAGCAATTTGATTCCTGAAAGTGAAATGAAATTTATTCAGTTTGCTGAAATGGGGGACTGCTATTTTAAAGTAGGTTCACAAACAGCTATGAGAATTCATATTACTTTGCCTGATGATGATTTAAAAGAGTTTGAACGAATTAAAGCAGATTAGAACTATATGAATATAATTAACAATATTAAAAAAACTATTGCGGTTACATTACTGGGGGGCGGTATGCCTCTTTTTATTATTTTTATATGTTTGGCAATCCTTCTTACTTCTTTTTCAGTGTCATCAGATGATGCCTATGCAGAACGAGAAGGAATGCAAACAATTGAACTTTTCATACAGATTGCTAATAATGAGTACGAAACTTGCGGTAATGTTAAAGGCGGTGACAAGTATCGAAAATGGTATACAGGTACTGCGGATGGTGCACCATGGTGTGCAACATTCGTCTCTTACATCGCTTACAAAGCAAATATTTTAGATACTGCAATAGTAAAATTTGCTGACTGTGACGCAGGCATTAAGTGGTTTAGAGAAAAAAATCAGTTTAATTATACAGAGTATTATGAGGCAGGAAACTCATACGTACCGCAACGTGGAGATTTGATTTTCTTTTCATCAAATAAAAATAAAAATGATTCTACCCATGTTGGCATCATTGAAGAATGTGATGGCAGCATAATCAAAACAATCGAGGGTAACAGTGGTAATGCTATTAAGAAGAGAAGTTACAGCATTTCAAATGAAACTGGTACTATTTTAGGATATGCAACTCCTAATTATCCATCTTCAGGTTCGGCAAAACTTGAAGGAGCTTTATCAGAGGCATTTAAATTTTTTGCTTCTAATGAGTCGGGAAATGATTATAATAAAGGCTTTTCTAAGGGTGATGGATATTATGCGTTAGGGTATTATCAGTTTGATAGTCGCTATGACTTACAAGAATTTTTAAGATTTTGTTATGAGACAAATCCTACTTTATATGCGCCGTTTTCTAATTTTTTGAATGTTCCAAAATCGAAATTAAGAAATAATAAGAATTTAGAAAAAGCATGGCATCAGGTATATGAAGCAGATTCGGAAAATTTTGCAGTGATGCAGGATACATTTGAATACAATAATTATTACCTTCCAGTTGAAAGCGGACTTGCAGGAAAGGGTATCGATATATCTTCAAGATGTGATGCTTTAAAAGGAATGTGCTGTTCATTGTCGAATTGGGCTGGAACAAAAACAGCAGTAACTATTATTATGGATAGCAGGATTAATAGTAATATGAATGATAAAGAATTCGTTTCAAGAGTGTATGATTATCTTTATTCATTAAAATATAATGATTATGCAAAGTACGGAAAGACTGGGAAAAAATATTATAATGGATGGCATAATCGTTGGAAAAGAGAAAAAGAACAGTGTTTAAAATACATCCAGTAATAAGGGACGGAGGATAAAATGAATAATGAAAATAAATATTTTATAAAATTTTTAATACTGGTAGGAATTTTAATTGCAATTTTAATTGGATATGCAGGTTTTAATTTTTTTAATATAAGCGGTATTTTTAATGAAAAACCGATTTATTATTTTTGCAGTTATCATGATGATTATTATTTAGATATGAATGATAATCAGATAGTAAAGTTAAAAAATGATATTCAAAATTTTATGGAGAAGTTGGATTATGTTGATGAGGATTACGACAATATAACTTTTCAGTCAGTAGTTTATGAAAAAAACAAGGAAGTTGTATATTATTTTTTTCTGGTTGATGATGAAATGAATACCTTGTACGCAGTTCAATTTGATAAAAGAAGTAATAGTTGGGATAAGAAATTTGTGTGGAATGGTGATGATGATAATCGTGATTATCATGACGAAAGTATTAAATACTCGTATTTATACATTGTAGATAAAGAGGAATATGATAATCAAAAATATCTTAAAGAAATAGAAGATATGCCAACTGATGATATTGATCCTGAAATTAATTACTGAGTGAGGTGAAAGTATGGAGTTTAAAAAAAGTTTTTGGCGTACACGAATTTTATGTATGATTGATTCTTATAATAAGATTTCATTAGAAGATAAACTTGACAAAGAGGAAATTCTTGATGATTTGAATGGAAAAGATACAGAATATTATCTGCACGTATACCTTGATGTAAGAAATAAATATCATAAATTAACAAAAAAATTTATTAATAATCAAATTGGTAAGTAATTATTTATTTTAATAAAAAGAAAGGGGAATGGTCGATGGGAATGGTTAAGCTTAATGAGGAATATCTTGAAAAAGTTAAAAAGCATAGAAAAGAATTGCATATTACACAATTGCAGATTTCAAAAAAACTTGGATGGTCATTATCAAGATATCAGCGGTTTGAATCTGGGTTTTATAAAGAAATTGAAGATGATGCACCAAAAAAAATCAAAGAAGAATTTGGTATAGATTATAGTTTGTTACAAGAAAACTTCGCATCAGCAGTAAAAAAAACAATTAGATTTCCGCAAGATTTACATGATAAGATAGTATTTTTTCAACATGAGTTTGAGTGTGATAGCTTTTCCGAAGCTATTATTTTTTGTTTACGTGATTATACTACTAATACGGAACTGGCGAGAACAAAGTATGAGATGAAAGATTTTTTTGAGGAATTAATTCTTCAAACATATGCTAAAACATTAAAAGAAGCAAGATATGAAAGTAGTAAATATAAACATTTATTGAAATACTTAGAAGAAAAATACGGTTTTGAAAGTGAATACGAACAACAACTACTTAATGAAATTGACAACAAAAAGAATCATGCCAGATATTAAAGGAGATAAAATGAAAGATATTATAAAGATAATTTTATATGCTGATGAGGATGTTTACTTAAAAATATATGATCAGTTTTCTAATTTTGATGAAGATTTAAATCGTGAAGTACATTTTTTTGATAGAGCTAACAGTGATGTTAGACACATCATGACAAATAAATATATAAACTTTTCTATAAACAACACTGGTGGCTATAGAAACGTTTCGCATGTAATTATCCAAAAATCTTTTTACAAAAACAAAGATATTATCAAAATTCTACGGACATTTAAACTGATTAATCCTAATGTAAAACTGCTTTTATTTATGAACGATGACCCGTCATATTATTCAATGCTGATGTCAATTATTGCAAATGAAGGACTTGCATCAATCGCATTTTCCATTGATGATATTGGAAAATGGTTAGTTGGAGGCGGTGAATTATTTGATCACTCCGAATTGATTATTAAAAAAATAACCAAAAAGAAAAGGAAAGAATTTCTCGCCTATTGATTTAACAACAGGCAAGAAATTTATTTTATTAATTCGTTCTACCTAAATATTCCAATATTTTCCCAAATATTTCCATACCAGATTCCAAATATTCCCTGAATATTTTCAATCATTTTTAGGTAGCAGGATAAGGCAGTCCGACAGGACTGCATATTTGGAGCTTGTTCGCAGTGCGAACAACTAGTGCTGAATCATTCTTCAGGCGATTTCCTCACTGTCGGACAAACTGAATATTATTCAAATAATATTCAGTTTTTTCCTCTTTATTTTCCTCAAAGAATGATTCCTGAGTCATTTTTCAGACGATTTCCGTCTTTGTCTTCAAAAAGTGAATATTCCTACTTATTTTTGATTCAGTATTCATTCAAAAAATGATTTCTAAATCATTTTTCAAGAATATTCACTTTTTGTCGGACGAATTTATCATATTGAGGCATTATGCCTCTTTTTATTTATTCAAAGAAAGGGGATGTGTAAATGAGAGATCCTGATAAAAAAAAGACTATCTCAAATGAAGTGATATTCAATGTGATAGGAATTGTTGGTGTTATTTTGTTAGTGCCAATTTTTATAACGTTTGTATTCTGGTATCTGGCTACAAATGTACTTCAACAGGTTGATGAAAATTTTTTAAATACCTTTGTATCCCATTCAAAAGAAATATTAATTATCAGTGTAAGTTTATATGCATTGGCATTTTATTACGTAGTGACTTTTTTCAGAACGGTAAAACCAAAAAAGACGGATATGCTTGCAAGTCAGTGTTGGTCTACTGTTAGTGAACAGAAAAAATTTTTTGGTTCAACCGTGGTGGATGCAAGTCTTAATCTTGAGGAGGGAGGTTCACCGATAAATTATCTACCTAATGAAAACATAATCCTATATGAAAAGGGAGCTGTACATGATATTGTAGTTGGAACAACACGATGCGGAAAATCTAGAAAGATTGTTCGCCAGCTTGTAATGATAGTTTCCATGGCAGGTGAATCAATGATATTTAATGACCCTAAAAAAGAAATGTATTTTGATTTTAGAAATTTTCTGGAGAAGAAAAAAGATTATAAAGTTAACTGTCTTGATTTTAGAAATTTACAATACAGCGACGGATGGAATCCGTTAGATTCAATAATTGACTGTTTACAGGATAGAGATGATCCAGATATTGATAATGCAGATCAGTACAGTCAGGATATGGTAACATCAATCGTTGTTGATAGTGGGAAAGGTGAACAAATCTGGATAGACGGTCAAAAGGCACTTATTAAAGGAATTATATTAGCAAACTGTCAGGCTAATGTATCTGAAGATAAAAAGAATTTTTATTCTGTTTATCAGACGCTTGCTCTTCTTGGAGGTGAGCAGGCATACAACAATAATCCTAACGACAAGAAGATGAAACTTTCTGCATATATGAATTCACTTGATGAGACAGATATAGCAAGAACAGCTTATACGACAATTACTAATTCACCTGAAAAGACGAGAGGTTCTTTTATGACAAGTGCATTGGCAACTTTACAGCTCTTTTCGAGTATTAAACTGATGAAGGTACTTAGTAAGAGTGATTTCAGTTTCAGAGAATTTACAGAGGGCAAGCGTGCTTTGTTTATTGTTAATCCTGATGAGAAAAAAACTTATGATAGAATTGCAGGTATATGTTTTGACCAGTCATATCAAACTCTAGTCTTTGAAGCTAATAGAATGCAGGGAAGAAGATTGAAAAAAAAGGTACACATGATTTATGATGAATTTGGGAATATGCCTACAATTGATGCGATGCAGAGCAAAATGACTGTAGCCCTTTCTAGAGGAATTGTATACCACTTGTATGTGCAGGGATTTGATCAGCTGAATGATAGATACGATGAATCGATTGCAAGAATTATTCGGGGAAACTGTAACCTTACTTATTTTATCTCAAGTGCAGATTTGAATACATGCAAGGAAGTTGCTGAGAGTATTGGTGATGAAACAATCTGGGGTCCAAGCCATAGTGCCAATTATAACCCGATTGCTTCTTCTACTGGCAGTGGTGTGAACTATTCAATGTCTAAAAGACAGCTTGTTGATGCAAATGAATTAATGGTGGCGGACAATCGTGATGGAAATGGTATTATTGTTAAGAGGACTTACTTTTCTCCTTCAAAAGTATATTTACCTGACTGCTCAGAGTATCCATGGTACGAAGAAATGAAAACTGATGAAACGGAAATTAGTAAAGCAGACAGGGAACTAAACTGGGCAGTCCCGAGATGTTTTGAATTGCGAGAAACTGAAATAAGACAAGCGGTTTATACAGATGAAGATTGTAATTCAATTAGTATGAGTGAAAGAAGGAGACCAATACTGACTCAAAAAAATTCAATGCCTAATGAAAAAGAACTATACTGGTACTGGTCTATGAGAGATGATCTGTCTGAAAGTGTAAAAAAGCATGTTATTCAGCATATTGCCAACTGCAACAAAATACTATCAAGAAAAGAAATAATGAAATATCTAAAATCAAAAGAATTTTTTGATTATATAAATCCAATAGATGTAGCAGATAAACAGAGGCATTCAACTGAATCGGCTGATAGAGTAAAAATGGTAAAGACAGCATTGCAGTCATTTGATAATAACTCATCCCAAAAGCAGTCTACGTTAATGAAGAAAATAGATGATTTATCAGTACCGCAGTTAAGAGAACTGGCAAGTGTTGCTAGAGTAATTAGGGACGGTAAAGCAAGAAATGGCTGAAATTATTTTTAATGCTGAATTTGTTAAAACAGAATATGCAGGCAACAGCTGTAAAAATATTAAAAAACAAATTAATACTGATGAGCTGGTTGATTACTATGAGCGAAAAGAAGCTTGTGATTATACTGTTGATGAAAACGAAGCTGATGACACATATCAGATAAATTCACAAGATGCTTTCAATTATTATGACTATCGAATCGGGTCTACTGGTGGATTTAATAGAAATGGTAATCTTGAAAAAGGAGAGGCAAACATGCTGATGGAAAAATATCAGCCAAAAATATTATGGCGCTTTGTGTTTTCTTTCGAAAAGGAATTTGCCCAGAACAGTAATATAATTACTAAGACTAATATGCAGAAATTAATGACTAAATCTATGGAGAAAAATATTCGTGCATTAGGTTTTGATCCGCAAAATGTCGAATGGGGCGCATATTATCATACCAATACAGATAATCCGCACTGTCATGTGTGGATGTTTGAAAAAGAACCAACAAAACGTTATTATAAAATCTCAAAAAAGAAATTTAATAAAGTACGGTCAAATGTTATTAGAACAATGGCACTTAATAGCGAAATTTATATCGAACGAGATAATTTAAAAGAGGAATTATTAAATTGTATTAAAAATGATGAATTAATAAAATTATTTAAGTCTTCAAAAAATAATTCAAAAAAGTGTTTTAAGAAAAATAACGGAATCATCAATCTTCTTTTAGATCTCAATGATAAATTACCGCTAAACGGGAGTTTAAAATATAATTCAAAAAACATTCGACCATATCATGATGATATTGATAAAATTGTTGACATAATTTTAAATACAAATAATGTTAAATTATTTTACTGTCAATATAAAAAACATCTTCAAAAAGAAAAAGAAATGTTTAATAACCGTTATTTTAGTGATGAGGAGAAGATGGAGCAGAATCGCTCCTTCGAGAATAAGGATAAGGAGCTGAGGACTAGAATAGCCAATATGGTATTGCAGAATATTAAAAATTATCGTTTGGATAATGAACATTATTCTAAATTGGAAAATAAAATCAAAAAGGAAACAATCAAAACGAGTGCTAAGAAACATTCGTATATAAATAAATTTAGTGCTGTTAACGCATCGAAGCATTCTATGAGTTGTCGAAGTTCTCTGTTGCAGGCAGGTATTTTAGATGAATTGTCAAAAGCAATAATGGAAAGCAGTAATGCTTCAAGAATAATTGAAAAAGAATTAGACGATATGGTAAAAAAAGCACAGAAAGAAATTAGGACTAATTCATTTGAGCGCTCATTATAAAAATAAATCATATAAAAGAGACAGTTTGCCTCTTTTATATTTTAAGAAAGGATGGATAAGTTATGGACAAACAAATTAGAGAATTAAATAAAAAAATAGCAGCGTTGGAGAAAAAAATTAATGATGCACAAAATCAAATAGATAAGATGGAGAAAATAAAGAAAGAAGCAAAAGAGGAATTAACACCATTAAACAGAGTTAAAGAAAAGTTGACAGCAATTCAAAATGAACTTGAAAATACTATCCAAAAAAAAGAAGTGACTAATGACAATGAAGAAACTGATAGAAGTCTACAACGGTATTAATAAAACATATTACTGCAGGTGCGATTTAAATGCATTTGGGTTATCTTTTAAAAAAACAGGAAAATATTCTGGTAAGTGGGTCGGCAAGGCAGATGAAGATAAAGCAAATGCAATCAAAGAGTACTGTATAAAAAATAAACTGAGAGTAAATATAACAGATCTGGCGTACACAAGGGCTCATAACTACAGAGAAGTATATTTTGAGAACAATAAAGGAATTTTTGGTGATGGAAGATATTATCATTGTGTATATTGTGGAAAAATCTTAAAAAAAGATAAAGTTACAGTAGATCACTTTTTTCCTATCAATAAAGTTAAAAACAGTTCGTATTCCAGTATTAACATAAGACTACTAAAAAAATTTGGAATCGAAGATATTAATGATAAAAGAAACCTCGTATGTGCCTGCAAGAGTTGTAACTCGTCAAAAGGATCAAAAGGTGGAATTTGGCTTGTGAGAGGCTATCTTGGAAGATTTTTTATCTTATGGGTATTATTTTATACATTACTTCTATATTTTATAGGATATTATTTAATATATGCTTTTAATTGTTTTATTAAGTAGTGGGGTAAAAATCATGAAAATAAATGGTGTCACAATAGTGAATTTTAAAAGTGATAATAATCTCTATCAATGCGATGTAATATTTGATGGAAAATTTTTAGGATGTTATAAACAGAAAAGCAGTTATAGTGATTATTGTTCTTTTGATAAAAAATTACTCTATGAAAGCATGGTAAAATTTAAGGAGAGTAAACTTTATAAAAATAATTGTTTCGTTACAGATGATGATGTAAAAGATTTTTATACGGTAGATATGTTTTTAAGTGATTTGTGCGATCTCTTTCAAGATGAATCACTTTTAAAAAAAGCAATTAGCGAATACGATGAATTTGAATGTTTATTAATTGGAGAATCGCTAATTACCAATGAGACTCTGTATTGTATTTTGAAAATAAATGATGAATTAGAAAATAAAAAAAATATAATGAGAAAAATGTTAAATAATTCAGTGGTTTTTAGGAGTTATAAAAGTCTAAATGAATTTATTATAGATAACAGATAAGTTAGCAAAGACCTGGATTATAAAATGGAGGAATAAAATGTTTTTAACTGAGAATGAATTAAAAGATAAATTTTGGAAATCATACAATGGAAATAATCGAGCGTTGATATATCAGTTTGAGTGCAGTATTAGAGAAGGCAATGCTGATCTTGTAACAGTTGAAAAATATCAGGAGAACTTCCAGATAAACGCATTTGAGTTTAAATTGACCGATATAAGAAAAGTAATTAGACAGGCTGAAGAAAATGCAAAACTTGTTAACAAGAGTTGGATTGTTATTCCTGCTGATCGTAAAAGTGTGATAAGTGATAAATATATAGGAGCGTGTAAAGAAAAAGGGATTGGAATTTTGTATGTTGAAGATGGGGGACGGTGGAGTTTGGGGCTGTCACCTAGATATAAACGTGAAATACCTATGACACAGCAGCTGCTTAACCTTATGATGAAAGGATACTAAAAAGAACTGTATCGATAGCATAATTGTATTTACTCAATAATTTGTTATAATTGTAATAGGAGGCGATATCATGGAAAGACAAAATGAATGGAAATCTTTTTTAAAAACTCCTTTTAAAAATTGCAGGTATATTTATCCGATTCAACAAAAAAAGGTTGAAAAAATGATAAATCATTTAAAAAACAATGACAATGTGATTAAAATTATTGTTTTCGGATCTAGTGTGACTTCAAAGTGCCATGCAGGCAGTGATGTTGATTTTTATGTTGAAGTTAAGGAAGATAAAAGAATTATTACAGATTATTTAGACTTTCTTTATGATTTGTGGACTAATTACACTGTTGATGAGAATATGAAAAAAGAAATATTTAAGAAAGGAGTTGTTGTCTATGAAAGAGAATGAAACACTTTTAGATAAGGCAAATCAAAATCTAAATATTGCAAATACATTATATGAAACGTATAGATACGATGATGAGGCATATTTAAATTATGTTGGCTATCATTTACAGCAGTCTGTAGAACTTTCGCTTAAATTCTGTTTAGAAATCAATGGAGTAGAATATCCTAAGACCCATGATATCACTCAGCTGATTGCTTTAATCAATAAAAGTGAAGTAGATATTCCACTGACAGAATATATTGATGATCATAGTGAAATGTTTTCTCTCTGGGAATCAAGGACTAGATATATTCTGAATTACCGTCTGGAAGAAAAAAAAGTTGAAAGAGCGTTAACAGAAACTTATAGATTTATTTCATGTATTTGTGAAGAATACAACCTTCATCTTGATAAAAGTTACAGCGAGGAAAGCTTGGAAGATGAAAACGAACTTTAAAAGAGGCAATTTGCCTCTTTTTATTTTTAAATTTATATGAGGAGTAAAATACTATGAAATTAGTAATTGCTGAAAAGCCGTCAGTAGCAACTGTCCAAAATGCAAGTATCAAGTATATTAAGAGGGATAGGCAAATAAACTGTGCTTTTTATTTTTTTGTTGGAGAAACTGAGTAGTCTTTAGAATTAACTGCTTTTATTTTGATAGTAGAAAATGTTTAGTAATAAAAGAAAGAACAAAATTATAATAAATGCGTATTAGAAGGAGAATGCAGATGTATATAATAATAAAAGCTTTTTTAGATGATTTAATCGATTTTTGCTACAAAGGAACAGTCGAACCAGATATGTTGGCAAAATACCATAAATTTTATTTAAAATTAACTGATAAGGAATTAAAAAGCACATTAGGACACTACATATTTTCAAAAAAAGCTATACACTTATTTAATGTTAAAAGTAGAAACAACGTTTCCTGTATAATAACGCTAATACATGAACTAAGTCATCATATTGATTATATGAACAGAGGTACATCTGATCATAGTAAAGATTTTTACAATGTTCATATTGAGCTTATTATGACGTTATTTAAAATGGGAACAGTAAGCTATAATGAATTTATTAACTTAAAGGATAATGCGTGTAATTCTAATAAATTAAAACGTTTAGTAGAAAAAGGATACTGTGTAACGGAACAGCTGGATTATGAAAAAGAAAAAAACTGGCTAATAGTTAAAAACTGTTTTGAAGCATATGCGTACCTAAAAGAAAAGAACTATGTTTACAACTTTTATATTAAGTCCTGGATGAAAAAAATTAATATAAATGATATTGAAAAATCAAAAACTGAAATTCTGAATACATGTAAGAATGCAACGTTTATTACAAGATCTGGATGTGAACTGATTTTTAATTTGGTCGATGAAAGTAAAGAAAATAATATACCTTTTAAAAAGACATCTGAATCTAACATTACAGACGTAACTAAAAAGTGTCCTAAGTGTGGTGGGAAACTAGTGGAAAGAACGGGTAAATATGGTAAATTTACTGCTTGTGGCAATTATCCTAAATGCAAATATATTCAGAAAGACAAAAAAGATGAAAGTAGGGGAACTGGGGAACTATGTCCGCAATGTGGCAGTAAGTTAATAGAGAGAAACGGAAGATACGGCAAGTTTATTGCATGCAGCAGCTATCCAAAATGCAAGTATGTTAAGAAGGATATGTAAAATAAATTGTGCCTTTTATTAAAACAAAATATGCTATAGTGATTATTATAATTAGATTGGAGAGAAAAGAATGAAGATTGTAGGGGTAAGATTAAAAAAAGGAATTCATAAACCGATTAAAGATACTGCAAAAATTTATTATTTTATGTGTCCTATAAAAAATGTGGGTATAGGAGATTATGTTCTTTTGGAATGTGATGGTACTGATAAAATAAATATATTTCAAGTGGGGCTAATAATTGAAGAACATGATAATACTCCTGAAAATACAGAGCTGTATATGCCTTTTTCGTTTGTTGTTTCAGGATTTCCTGTAAAAGATTTTTTGGCCAGATGTGATAAAGTTGCAGAAATGCGAAAAAGACAAATAAAAAAAATAGATGAGATAATCGCATCAGATCCTATAAAATATAAAAAAAGAGTACCTAAAAAGAAACCCAGGAAAAAAAGTATAAAAAACAGATTATATGCACTAACTGTAAAGTGTCGAGATAACGAACTTAGTGAGGAAGAGAAAATAAAAGTTGCAAGTGAACTTTTGAAAATCTATTACATTCTTATGGATAATAAAACTCCAAGAGAAAAGAGATCGTCTTGGATGAGCAGTGTCATGGGATGTGATGTTGATGAAGCAAAAAGGTATATAGAATTAGTTAGAAAACACCCAAAATAAACTTTTGATAATGAAAGTACTGATGAAAAATTGGAAGTACAGATAAGGAAAATCATAGTAAAAAAATAGAATTAGACCCAGAAAAAAGAGATTAAACTTTATTATTTAATCTCTTTTATTTTGGATTATTATTAAGTAGAAAATAATAAAAGGTATATAGAATTTTTTGATTAACTAGTGTAAATTTATTTACTGGATAGTTAAGGATTTTTTCATTAACTATCCTCTTGGCATAATGAAGAAAAGAGGGAGAAAGAAATGAAATTAAAAATTGCCTACTGTAGAGTATCGACTATGAAACAAGCGCGTGACGGTATTGGGATTGATACACAAAAAAGAATGATTGCCGAACATGCTTTAGCAACAAATCTTATAAAAAGTACTGACGAGTTAAGTTTCTTTATCGATGATGGTTTTTCAGGTGGTGACCTTTGCAGGCCGAAAATGAATGAACTATTAAAAGAAATAAAAAATGGGAATGTTGAAATGATTTTAGCATACGATCTTGCAAGAATATCCAGAGATGTGCAGGACAGTAATTTATTTTTAAAGTTGATATTAAATCATGGTATTAAACTTATTTGTCTATATGATGATGCAAAAATAAATACTGCAAGCGACAGATTTAGTACAAATATAAAACTGTCAAACAATCAGTTTGAAAGAGAGAGGACAATAGAGCGAACAAATGACGGGTTGATCAGCATAGTGGAAAGCGGTAGATATCCATGTGGCGGTAAAATGACATTTGGATGGTACAGGGACGAAGATAAAAACATTCAACTTGATAAAAAAGTATATAATATAATCAGAAACGCTTTCAACTACGTGATTGAAGAATGGGAAACATCAGATGTTAGAGATTATTTAAATAAGTCTCAAAAAAAAACAGTTTAGTACAGAATCTGTTAAACAGATGATTAAAGATGAACGATATTCGGGTGTTCTCTTGTATAAAGGAAAGAAATATACAAACATAGTGCCACCAATAGTTACAAAAAGTATACAAAATAAAGCTATAGACAGTTTAAAGGTAGGACGTTCGAGAAAGAATTATCGATACATATACGATAATATTATATACTGTGCAAATTGTAATAAAGTAATGACAGGAACAAGCGGTAAAGGCAGAAATAAAATATATTATTATTACCAGTGTAAAGAATGTAATGGCAAAATTTCTCAGGAGCAAATTAACGAAGTAATCAGTACAAAAAAATATAGGATGATTAAAGACGGTCAAAAAGCTGAGATTAAAGAGATTGATAAAAAAAGATATTCATTAAACAGAAGGATAAAAAATTTAAGAGAAAGATACCTGTATAAAAAGATTACTGAACGTGAGTTCTGTTCATTAATAATACCTTTAGAGGATGAGTTGGATTGTCTTAACCTGAAACGCAAAGTGTTAATAAAAATGGATAATGATATAGATTTTTTAAGTCTTTCTGTTAGAGAAAAGAAATCATATATTCATAGTCGAATTAGAAAGATTACAGTTGATACAGTGAATAAAGCTGTAAAAAATATAGTGTATAAAGATATAGGAAATTAACAAAACACGAAAAATCGTGTTTTGTTAATATATGTGTTGCAAAAGTGTAACATATATGATATAATTATATTGTAATAAAAAGAGGTGACGGAAATGAGTGTTGCAGGAAATAAAAAAAGAGTATTTATTACATTGGATCTAAATATTTTGGAACAGCTTGAATTTCTGGCTGAAAAAAAAGGAGTTAATAAAAGCTCTTTGATATCTTTCTGGATCAGTGATGAATATGAACGAGTAAAAAATTCTGAAAAAAAAGACGAAAAAAAATAAACAATTTGTATTATTCTTATTATGATTGTGATAGAATAATGGCAAAGAAAAAAACAAAACAAAACAAAATAAAAAAGAATACCTTATTTGTCCACCTAGGCATTCTTAATACGATAATTTCCAGTCGAATTGGAAACTAAATGTTGATTTCAAATAGAAATCAGATTAGTATGTTATTTTTATAACATTATATATATTAATAAATAAATTACTTAATTTATTTGCTAATATTATAACATATTAATTTGTTTAATCAATAGTCGAATATTAAGATAAGCCAAATGGAAAGGTATCCGTTTGGTTTTTGTTTTACTATAGTTTGCAAAAGTTTACAAAGTGCAGTTTTACTTTATTTGTCAAAGTGCGTTGTGCGTTTTTACTATATTTTGCAAAGTGCGAAATGTTTCGACTAAAAATATAAATGGGGCGGTCGATGGGAATCGAACCCACGAATGCCAGAGCCACAATCTGGTGTGTTAACCACTTCACCACGACCGCCATATTTACTTTGTTAAGAGGTTATTAACTCTCAACGCAAGAATGATTATATATAAAAATTTGATAAATGTAAAGAGAAAATGTAAAAAAAAATAAAAAAACTCAAAGTTTAAATTCTTTGAGTTTTTATTCTAATAATTCTGAGATATCTGTTTCAAAGTTATTGGAATTTTCACGACTGAAATATGTTGTATAACTCTCGCTTTTTTCATCATTATCAATAATTGTCATAACAAATTCACACTCATAGCACAATTCCATGATTGTTTGCATCCCTTGATAAGTTATACTATAAGTCTGATAATTATCATTTTCAGTATTAATTTCTAATTTAGCACGACTTGGATAAATATCCCAGTCGATTAGATTTCCATCAACTCCCCAATCTATTAGAATAAAAGAAATAGGATCAATAATTGAATCGTCAAATTTGTCACTTGCCTTAATGGTAATATATAATTTACTAAACATAATCACCCCTCCATTCAATAGTATACTAAATTAATTATCAATAAATGTGTGAACTATGTGGAATATTTAAGATAATATCATATCTTTCAAACATCCAAAAAATTCTCTTAAATAATAGTGTGGAGCAGTATCTAAATTTTCTCTAGCTGCATATGTATGAGCTTCTAAACCGTGTTTATTTGCTAATAGTTTACTTCGGTAGCAATGAAAACCATTAGTTATTATAACTACTTCATAGTCTTCAGTAGTCGATGTTTCAATAATTTTTTTACTATAGATAATATTTTCATTTGTATTAGTACTTTTATTTTCTTCGATAATCAATGATTCATCTATTCCTTTGTTGATTAAATAGTCTTTCATAGCTTTTGCTTCTGTGATGTTCTCGCCGTGGCCTTGTCCTCCGCTTACAATAATTGGGACATCAGGAAATTTTTGATGATATTCAACAGCTGCATCTAATCGATAACGTAATAGTGGTGCAGGTTTGTCGCCGTATAAACGAGCACCAAGAACAATGAGAAAATCACTGCGTTTGTTATACTTATTATTAATCTCATGTATAATTAAACCCTCGATAATTATAAATACAATTACACTAATAATAATAATTCCTTTAATTGAATAATTAAGAATTTTAGGTAATGAGGATAGAATACTTTTTCTAAAATGTAACTCATATACAGCATAACACATTAATAATGCTGTAAAAATCGGATAAAGTATATAGGCATTGATAAACCGAGAATTAGTGACAACTATAATGAAGTAGAATAATGATAGCAAGGCAAGAAATAGTAGTATATAGTCAAATAATTTACAATTCTTTTCCATTATAAAATAAACTCCTTTTTTATATCATAACATACAAGAAGAAATATTTTTCTTAAAAATATTTAAATATGGTAAAAAAAATGGTGAAATAGTATAATGAAAGTATGTTGTAGGATATTAGGAGGACTTTAAATGAAAACAAAAAAGTTTGACAATTTAGGGATTGAACCATCATTATTGGGGTTTGGCTGTATGCGTTTTCCATTAGATGAGGATGGGAAAATTAATGAAAAAGAAGCAGAAAAAATGATTGATAAGGCAATTGGATCAGGGGTTACATACATTGATACTGCTTTTCCTTATCATAATGGCGATAGCGAACCGTTTGTTGGTAAAGTGTTAAAAAAGTATAAACGTGAAGATTTCTTTTTAGCGACAAAATTACCAATTTGGAATGTTTCGAGTAAAGAAGAGGCAAAAAAAGTTTTTGAAGATCAATTAAAAAGATTAGATGTTGAATATGTTGATTTTTATTTATTACATGCTTTAGATGCTGATAAATGGAGAAAAGTATTAGAATATGACTTGATTGGAATGTGTGAAGAATTTAGAGAAGAAGGGAAAATCCGTAATATTGGATTTAGTTTCCATGATGAATATCCGGTTTTTAAAGAAATTCTTGAATATCATGATTGGGATTTTTGTCAATTACAATTAAATTATATGGATATGGATATTCAAGCAGGGATGAAGGGCTATTTATTGGCAGAAAAATATAATATACCAATTATAGTTATGGAACCGATCAAAGGTGGTTCGTTAGCAAATTTACCAGAAGATATCGAAAATAAATTTAAAGCATATAATCCTGATTTAAGTATTTCATCATGGGCACTTCGCTATGTTGCCAGTTTGCCCAATGTGAAAGTAGTGCTTAGCGGGATGTCAACTTATGAACAGGTACTAGATAATTTAGCTACTTTTAAAAATTTTGAGTATTTGAAAGCTGAAGAAGTTGCTTTGATTCAAGATGTTCGTGATACATTAAAAGCAAGAACTCAAAATGGTTGTACAGGATGTGCATATTGCATGCCGTGTCCATTTGGAGTGGATATTCCAAATAATTTTAAATATTGGAATAATGCTTTTGTATATGATAGTCATGATCAATTTAAAGCAAAGTTAGAAAAAATGGTTTCAGAAGCTAAAGCTGAAAATTGTAAACAATGTGGAGCATGTGAAAAGATGTGTCCACAACAACTGCCGATACGAGAAGATTTAAAACGGGTATGTGAATATATGAAAAAATAATTATGGTATTAAGTGAACCTGATTATTTAGACTAAAAGTAAATATAAATACTACTTAGATGTTAATTATTTTAATTTGTAGGTTGAACAATAAAAAAGGAGATTTTAACTTAATTAGAGTAAAATCTCTTTTTTATTGTTTAGTGGGTGTATTCAATTGTTTCTTTTGAAAGTAACCAGTTGAAAAAATAATTATTACTCCAATTATTGTAATTAAACATGCAAATATAAACATCATATTTAAACCATATTGATCTTGTAAAATACCGCCAAAAAGATTTCCTATAGTAGATCCTACCCCAGAAGTCATAATCCCTATCATTGTTTGACCCATCATTTGATCATGACTTTTGAGGTTATATGTTACATAGTAAGTTATCACTGCTGTTAGTAATCCATACGATAAACTTTGCATCATCATTCCAATGAATAAAACAGGGAGACTAGGTGCTAGACAAATAGTAAAATTTCGAATAATATAGAAAAAAGCTGCAACCATAATTAAAGTGATACTGTCATATCTTCTAATTAACCTTGGAGTAATTGCCATAACAGGCATTTCGCTAGCTGCCATGAAGAAGATTGCAACACCGTACAATGAAGTATTACCGCCAAGATTTTTAACGACATTGATTAAATAAGTTGATAGCGAAGTTGCAGCAGCAAACATAAAGGAGAAGCCTAAGAGAATGAAAAAGAAGACTTTATAATTTTTAATAATTGTAAAAATATTCCCCTCTTTTTTATGGGTTGCCTGTTTAACATTGGTATTTGGCAAAGAATATAAAATTACTAAATCTAAAATTGCAGAAATGACGAAGACATATGCTAAAATAGTCGGGTTAAAAAATTCAATGAACTGACCCAAGAGCACAGCACTAACAGCATAAGATATAGAACCCATTCCTCTTGCTAAGCCAAAATTTATTTCTTTTCCGTCTTGAATATAGTTCATTGCAATCATTGATAAAAAAGGAACTGTTGAAACAATTAATGACATCATTGAAACATATAAAAGCATGATTAGAATAACTGATAAATCAACTAAAGCTAAAGTTAAAAAAGCTCCAGCAATAATCAAATAAATAATAGATAATAGCTGCTTAATTGTTAGGCCTTTTATTTTTGAAATTAAAGATGTGACAAACGGAGATAAAAAAATCGTTAAAATACACCCGCTTCCAGAAACAATGCCGATTTCAGTGTTGCTCATTCCTTTATATTGAAGAAATACGGCAACATATCCGTAAATGCAACAAGTTGCCATCCAATATAAAATATGCAATAAATTATATTTCATTTGTAGTTTTTTCATTTTTCTTGTCCTCATACTCTCCATGAAAAACAAAATAGCTCTCGAGATGATACTCAAAGCTATTCGTTATTTAGTTGTAAATCCATCATATTTTAAGATTAATATAGCAATTTTTATTTCTTCGAGCAAGAAAAATAGAGGTTTTTCAAAGATTGAAAAAATAAATAAAGATATTGATTTTTTAAGAACCAATATCTTTATTATAAAATTAGTAATACTTATATTTTAATAGTGTGAATTATGATTGATCAATGGCTTTAACAACACGACAGGGATTACCAAAAGCTAATACATTTGGTGGTATATCTTTGGTAACGACACTACCAGCGCCAATTACTGAACCATGCCCTATTTTTACACCTGGTAAAACAACGACATTACCTCCAAGCCATGTGTTATCACCAATTTCAATTGGCATTGCTTTTTCTAAACCTTGGTTTCGACGTTTATAATCAAGCGGGTGAATAGCTGTATACAGGCCAACAGAAGGTCCGATATATACGTTACTACCAATATTGATCTTGGCTCCATCCATAAAATAAGCATTGGAATTAATAAATACATTATGACCAAAGGTGATTAAATTACCACAATCACAAAAGAAAGGTGAGATGATTTCAAGATTGCTATTCTCATTTTGGAATAGTTCATTTAAAATTTTTTGTCGAATATCCTGGTCTAGTGGGTCGGTATGATTATATTTAAAACAAAGGTGATGGGTATTCAGACGATCTGTTAAAACTTTTTGATCGTTATTAGCATCATACCACATCCCTAATAAAGCTTTTTCTCTTTCGGTAATGTTAGAAACATTAAAAAGGTCTAATAATGTTTTTAAAACGCCATAATGATTATTTGAAGGGATAATCTTATAGGCAATATTTTTAATACTTTGATTGGCATTTTCCATTACAAAACTATATTTTGCTTTTTTTAGCATTTCTAGGTCATTTAGACTATCCCCAAATACAGCACACTCCTCTAATGATAGGTTATAGCGCTTACATAACAGCTCAAGTGCAGTACCTTTATTATATCGTGGATCAATTAAGTCAATACTTTGATGACCACTGGAAACTGGTTTAATGATATTTCCGATATCATCAGTTAGCCTATTTAAAATATTTTTAGAATCTTCAGCTGGAACAAATAAAGCAAATTTTACAATCGTGTCATTAATTTCATCTAACGATTCAATCATTTCAAGTCGGTGATAGTATTTAGAATATACATTATAAAATTCATTTGACGCATTCAATAAATAAGCTGATTTAATTCCGCATAAACATATTTGAATACGAGAATCCTCTTGTAATTTTTTAGTTATTGTATAAATATCTTGTTTATTGATTTCACAGTGAAAAATTTCTTTTTTATTTTCAATGATATATGCACCATTTTCACTAATGTAAGTAATTTCATCTTGATAATCATCAAAAAAAGATTTTAATTGATAATATTGATTGCCACTGGCAACTACAAAATAAATATCATTTTCTTTAAAATAATTATAAATTTTTCTAAAAATTGTGCGGTTATAATGCATTTGGTCATCTAAAAAAGTACCATCCATATCAACTGCAACCAGTTTAATCATAATTTCACACTCCTTGAAAATAGTCTAACATAAATCAGTAAATGATGAATTCTATTTTTAATACGTGAAAAAATTAATGTGAGTTCAAATAAAATGTTTTTAGATGCAATAACACTAGAACGATAAATTTATAATTTGATCACACTGTTGGTATTCGCTTGGTTTATGGGAAATCATTAAAATTGTGTGTGTCTTCTTTAATTTAATTAATGTTTGAAAAATTTCATATGAAGTCTTTTCATCAAGAGCACTAGTTATTTCATCAAATAATAAAATTTTAGAATTTTTTAGAAGTGCTCGAGCAATTGCTAGCCTTTGTTGTTGTCCTCCAGAAAAATTTAAAGCACCGTCACTTAAAATAGTATCGTATTGTTTTGGTAGTGACATAATATATTCGTCGATTTCTGCCTGTTGACAAGCTTTTTTGATATTATTGATATCAGGATCAATAAGTGCAAGGTTTTCATAAATTGACATATTGAACAAATACGGATGTTGGGCAACACAAGTTAAAATCTGTGAATATTTTATCCTAGAATACTTGTCTATTGGATGTGTACCAATCAATATCTTACCACTAGTTGGTTTTTCAAAGCGCAAAAGTAAATTGAATAAAGTACTTTTTCCACAACCACTGGGACCGATTATTGCAATTAATGAATTTGACTTTAGGTTTAAATTGAAGTTTTGAAAGACTGTTTTTTCACGATAAGAAAAAGTAACATTTTTAAATGTAATACAAAATTCATTTGGTTTGATCATATCATCATTAAGAAAATATTCATTACACGATGAATTAATAAAATTATCATAACGATCAATTGATACATTTTTTATTCTGAGTTCACCTAAGGTAGAAATAAAGTCACTTAAAGAGCTGAATAAAGTTCCAAAATAAGACTGGATAATGAGTACTGTGTCAATTTCAAACTTGCCATTTAGACAATTATAGCAGGCATAGAACATTAGAATAATTTCTGTACACATTGTGATACTAGGACTAATTATGTTACTGATTATTTTATTTTTAATTTGTTTATCGTGAATGTTTAGATAAGCTTTGTTCAACAATTGATATTTGGCATGTAATTGATCAAGAATACTGAAAATTTTGATATCTCGTAAACCGTTAAGCAGTTGACTGTAAAATTGCATTTCATCATCAGCTTTCAATTTTCCTTCTTTGGTTAGAATTTCAAATTTATCATTATATATGTTTAAAATATAGATAACGATACTATTGATGATACATCCTAAGATCATTAAGCTGATACTAATTTGACTAAGAATAATAATTGAAATAATAAAAGATAGAAATAGCAAGATAGCTTGAGATAGCCAAGTACCAAACTCTGCGAGTAATTTAATATCACCATTAACGATATTAAGAATTTCTCCTTTGCTGTGATTAGTAAAGTATTTCATATTAATAATATCTAATTTTTTAATCATATCATTTTGTAACTTTAGGTAGACATCATTATATAGCTTTTTTTCAATATTATAGCTGATAATTTTAAATAACTTTGATGCTATTTTAAGAACAAAATACAAGATCATGGTAATTATGACCATTTTACTATTTTGTTTAGTTAAATAATTAATCGTTAAGCTAAACAATAAACTTGTAAACATATAAGGACCATTTGCTAATAAAGAAGCTAAGACCAGTATAAAGGTTATTTTTTTATTAGCTTTAGTAACTTGAAAATATTTTTTAATAATTCTTAGATTTTTCATTTTAGAAATTTGTTTATAGCATTTTTTAAAAGAGTTTGGATTTCTTCCTCTTTTAAAGCCATGTTACCACCATATATTTGAGTTGCAATTCCATGGGTATAAAAACGAATATCACGATAAAGTATCTCACTTTCTCTAATTGTAATACCAAATTGTTGTGCTGAATATTCAATCGTTTCACGATTCCAAGCGGAATGGACGACTTCTTCAATGGAACGAGTTTTGATAAATTCATTGACAAACAATGCTCCAAATAGATTCTTTTCTTTGATGGCAAAATCAATATAAGCAAAAGACATCGTGTAAAGATAATTATTTTTATCAAGATGTGCTAAGATGAAATCGTTGTAATATGCATCAATTTTTTTCTTTAATTCAAATTTTAATTCATTCATATCATTAAAAACCTTAAAGATGGGCATTGTTGAACAGTTTAGTTGTTTAGCGAGATAGCGTGCATTTAGATTTTCAATCCCCTCGGATTTAGTAATTTCAAATGACTTTTCAATAATTAACTCTTTTGTTATTCTTGTTTTTGGTGGCATAATTGACTCCTTTCATATAAAATAACACATGTTATATAACAATTGTTATTTTATATAAGAACATGTACTTTGTCAATATACAAGGGATAAATATTTAATAAACATATTTTACATATACTGCTCTTTTTTATCTAATCATACTATAATTTATTTGAGTTACTTTAGGTCAAGTGTTTTTATTAATTATTTTTTAATTGTTTTAAAATAATACAAGCAGCCTTATTAATAGAATTATATATTATATAATAGTTGTATATATTTAAAAAAAGGCATGATAAGTGGTGAATATGGTTACAATAGATCCGCTAATAATATAGATAGAATGTTAGATTGTAAATTACTTGAGAAAAAGGTGATATTGTTTATAAACAAATGGTTTGTGATATAATATGTGCAAGAATTGGAGAGTGATAATGATGAAAATAGTAGCATTTACTGGTGCAGGGATAAGTAAACAAAGTAATATTCCAACCTTTATGGAAAGACCAGATGTTAGAGAAAAGTTATTTAGAAATTATGCTAATAACCATCATGAAGAATATAATGAAGTAATCAAACAATTAAAAGCTAACATGAATGGGGCTGAGCCTAACGATGCCCATATTGCATTAGCTGAATATGATATTCCTATTATTACAATGAATATCGATGGTCTACATAAACAGGCTGGGAGTGATGCCTTAGAATTGCATGGCGGATTGCCGGAAGAAGATGAATTGAGTATAGCCTGGTCATTATTTAATAAACCAGTATTATATGGTGATCCGGCACCTAATTATCAAAAGGCCTATGAGATGGTAGGGGCATTAAAAAAGAATGATATATTTATTGTTATTGGCTGTTCGTATCATACGGCGATAGCTTGTGATTTAAGAGAAGTGGCGAAATCAAGAGGGGCTAAGATTATTGAAATTCAAGAAGATGCTGCTCATAATGTTAGAAAAGTGTTAAAAGGACTATTAAAATAATTATATTAATTGACATTTTGATTATTTATCGGTATTATAAGTTCATATAATAAATACGATGAATTGAAAGAGTAAACTAGGCGTTTAGGCAAAGAGAGTATCGGGTTGGTGTGACGATATCCAAATAAATAGTTGAATACATCAAGGAGTAGAATGTTGAAGTAAGTAGGCATCTCCGGTGACACCCGTTAATGTGTAAGAGTATGAACTATAGTTGTATAGCGTACTTGATGAGGCTGATAGAGTGATCTATTAGTGAATAAAGGTGGTACCACGAAGATATCTCGTCCTTTGATTAGGATGAGTTTTTTATTTATAGGAGGAAATTAAAATGATTATTGTCTTGAAACCACATACTAGTGATGAAAGTATTAAAAAAATTGAAGATGTGATTAGAGCTAGGGGGGCTGAACCACATGTTTCTAAAGGAGAAATCCAAACAATTATTGGAATGGTTGGAGATACAACTCAAATTGATCCTAAAGCAATCGAAGTAGAACCATGTGTTGAGAAGGTCATGAAAGTATCTGAGCCATATAAACTTGCTAACCGGGCTTTTCATCCTGATGATACGATCG
>NZ_JAHOCB010000038.1:0-31430 GCF_019125875.1 Erysipelatoclostridium sp. MSK.23.31
AGAAAAGAGATAGCTTTCGCTATCTCTTAAGCCCCTCCACTATTGACACGGAGCCTTTCAAACCTCCTATCCAATCATAAAACTATTTTTAATAAACAAATCTATAACCCAACTATAAAATATATTACTCGACTGCACATATACATTTATTTTTATTAGTATTTTTAGCTTTATATAAGGCTTGATCCGCCTGCTCTAAAACTGCTTGCCAACTTTCTTCTCCATTTAAAACACCTATTGCCCCACCAATACTTACAGTTAAATATTCACGACTTGAAGTATTTGGCATTAATAAATGCAGACGTTCAACAGTATGACAAAGTTCTGTACCAATTCTTTGCATTTCTTCTAAATCTGTATTTTTTAATAAATAAACAAATTCTTCTCCACCATAACGAATCAAAAACCCTTCACTCAAACATAAATTTAAAGCATTAGAAACTCTCTTTAGACATTCATCACCTTTAATGTGCCCAAAAGTATCATTATAAGATTTAAAATCATCGATATCAATTATAGAAACACCTGTTTTAAGCTGACTATCGCGACTCTCTAAATAAATATTATTTAAACAATTAGCTAAATAACGTCGATTTTGAAGCCCCGTTAAAGAATCATGATGGGCAATAAAATCTAATTCCGCACTTTTTTCTTCAATCATCCTATTTTTTTCTAGAATAATACTCTGATTTAAAAAAGTTTGTCGCATTGATTGATAATGATAATATCCAACAAATAGAGCCATAATCGTTAACCAGGTACTATTAACATAAATACTATAATGACTCCCCAATGGTTCACCATGTTTCACTAATTCAATTCCAGTAATCAAAATAATATCAGAGAACAAATACAGAGGAACAAATAATTTTGGCGGTAAATAAACAAGAATAGCAATACTCAACATTGTAATAATATGCACACTAATGTTATTAGAAACACGATTATCATATATCGTTACTGCTAGCGACCACATGATTAAAAAAACAATATAGTAATTTTGAACTTTCAACAATAAACCCTTTTTAACATTCTTTTTATGCAATAAAATCAACCCTAAGACACAGATGATAAACATGAGTGTGTATAAAAGCATATAAATCTTACTTGACTTGGTATAATAGGTAAAATCCGTATATACACTTACATAGACCATATTATAGATTTGAAATAACATAATAAAAAATATCGGGATCCTAAAATACTTCTTAATATCATCTTCGAGAACATCAATAAATTCAAGTTCTTGCTGTTTAGTTAGCTTTATCTTTTCAGTTAATGACAACAACTTCATAATTTGTCCTTTCTAAATATCTATTTATAATTCTTATTGACGATGTAAGAACAAAATTGGAAATGGATTCCCTTGTTCATCTAATTCACTTCGCCGATAAATAGTAAACCCCATATATTCATAAAAAGCTAGAGCTTGAGGATTTTGCTCATTTACACAGACTTCAGTGATCTCATAATCATTTATTCCTATCTCTAATAAATTCCTACCAATACCTTGTCCTCGACGTTGTGCTGTAATAAATAACATCTCTAATTTATCCTCAGCAATCCCCATAAAAGCCAATGTTTCTTTATTATCAACAGCAACTACTAAAATTGGAATTTCTTCAATTGCTTGAAAAACATACTTTTTTATTTCTCGAATATTAGTTTCACTAAAAAAATCATGAGTTGCTCTAATCGAACTTTCCCAAACCGTAACAAGTGAACTAATTAACTGTTCGTCTCGTTCAAATACTCTTTTTATTTCCATTAGCTCCTCCTTTATTACTCAAAGAAATCCTTTAAATAAATATACTGCATTATAAATTTTTTAAACATCCATAGCAACTACACGTTTAATATATTTTTTCATAATCTTTTCAATTCCAACATTTGTTAAAATGATTTATCATTATTTCTTTCAATATATAAATAGTTATTATTTACTTTATTTTACTATAATCACGTAAAAAAGATAGTTATTTAATTAATAACTATCTTTTTTTCATTAAGTTATCATTTGTATTTTTTGATTTACCTCTTATTAATATAAGTGCAATAATATTTGCAGTCAACATCGTAATTACATATATTGTAAGAATTGTAAACATTGACGGTACTACATCCAATAATGCTGACCAATCTTCATGCTTTACCCAATTACTTACTAATTGATACCCTGCTAAAAGAGTAAGCACGGTAAAAACAAGTCCTAAAATCGAAAACCAATAAGCCCTCAGCTTCTCTTGACTTTTAAATATAGACAGACAGCTCATCAAAGTACAGATAATACTCAAGCTTCCAAAGATAATCCACATACTACATTATTCTCCTAGATATAAAATTTAAGATTATTTTAAATAAGCTCTTGATCAATAAACTCTATATAATTTTTCTTAACAACTTCATCTGGATGATCAAGGTACCACTGATATGATTCCTCTAATCCTTCGAAAAGACTTTTTTGACTTGGCAACAGCTGATTTTGCTTAGTTACATCAAGAACATAATTATAGTTATGAAAACTAAAATAATCACGTTGATTATCATGCTTAGTTACATATACTTTATTTAGCGGTACTCCTACAACTTGATAACATAACTCAACAAATTTATTTATATCAACAATTTCGCTATTTCCAACATTCATGATATGATCATGAGGGTGCTTTTTAATAATGGTTTCCATTAACTTGCATAGATCTTCAACATGAAAAAACTGTAATAACATTTTACCATCATTAGGTAGATAGAAAGAACGTTTCTTTAATGCACATTCAAACACAAAAGGTTCGCGATAAACATTTTGCATTGGTCCATATAAATATGGTGGCCTTAAAATATATGCTTGAGGAATATGACTTAGTAAATAGTTTTCAGCTTCAATTTTATTACTTCCATAATCTCCCCAGATAGAATTTCTTCCAACCTTCTGCTCCTCTTTGAACGGTTGTGATAAACTTTCCGGATAAACAGCACTGGAACTAATCAAAATATAATCTTTGACCCCATTTAGACCTTCTAACAAATCTTTGACATCTTGTTTAGTATAAGCAGCAACATCAAAAACCACATCAAAATCATATCCCTTTAACAAATTTCCTAAATGATGTCGATCACCTTTAATTAATTTTACTCCTTCAATCTGTTTTCGATTTCCACGATTCAAAACATAAACATCATAATCATGATTTTTAAAATAAGTTGCAACAAATTTACTTACAAAAACTGTTCCTCCAGTTACCAAAATCTTTTTTGTCATATTCTCTCCTTACTTTATAATGATTTAGCACATGCAATTAAATAATGACGAGCATTAGCAGATGTCACTTGTTTAGCCCGCATCAATAAGGCTTGTTTTTTCAGTTCTATAATTTGTAATGAATTATCTTGCACCATCAATAACTCAATTAATTGCAATGCCATTTGATAATCTTCTTGTGCCATATAATTTTTAATAGCTAATATTAGTTTATCATTATCACCAATTAAAGCAAGTACCGCCTGATTATAAGCCTCAGTTGGATGTGGCAATAACTTCACAGGATCCCCATCAAACCATCCTACATAACCATTATAAATACTTTTCACTGACCATTCTACAGTACCATAATACTCACCTAAATATTCTTTATCCTGATATATTGGTGCTAATTTAACATTTTTAACAGTTTCTTCCAAAGACATTCCCTGATTCATACAATCTAATGTTTTAAATAAAATATCCTCGATGGCATCCCTAAAAGTTCCCACTATTGCTTTAATCTCATTTTGCCATAAAACTCGTGTATGTCCTGGTAATAATGCAACAGCTGGATAATTTAAAATCTCATTTAAAGTATCAATCCATGTTGCAACATCGCGATACATGGTTCCTCTTATTGCATAAAGATTAGGCCAGCATCCATAATAATTATCTCCACAACACATTATCTGATCATCTTCTAACCAAACATAGATTTCATCATCTGCTTCACCTACAGCACTAACCATCTTTAATTTAATTCCGTCAATTACTCGTTCAACCACTTTTTGCTCATAATATGTCGTCGGTTTTATAAAATCATATTTTCCTTCTTTAATTTCTTTTCCTTCACGGATTCCAATGCCTTGACTAATCGCTTCCTGATCTGTTAATCCATAACCATGCTGATAAATCCCTCGTTGATTTAGTAGTTTACTAATTCTATCGTAGTATTTTAAAATTGGTTTTCGAGGTTTAAATGCTATTACTTCTACAACTGTATCCCGAAAAGTACCTGCTCCTCCTAAATGATCAGGATGTCCATGAGTATAAATAATTGTTTTAACCGGTTTATCACTAATTTTCGCTAGTTCATCTTTCATCACTTTTGCACGATAATCAGAATCAAGAGTATCAATTAATATAATTGAAGTTTCCCCAATAATCGCAATTGCATTACTATGTCCATAGCCCAAAAAATGATATACCCGTTCATTAACTTTAGTAATTTTCTTTTGATAGTTTGTTTTCGTAAAATTAATTAACTTTTCTTCACCTAACATTGCTTATTCCTCCTTATATATCATTATATTGATTATCTAGTCTTTTAATAGTAGGCACCTTTAGGTAACTGTCAAAACCGTAGTCATTTGGACTACGGTTTTATTTAATCATCTAAAATAAATGACTTTACTTGATTCTTTTTTAGTTTATTATTAGTCTTAACTATCTCTTCTTTTAAATCAACAAAATCTTTAAGATCATGATTTAAAGAAATTAAAACCTCTTTATTATTAGTATTAAAAGTTCGATAAATTAATTTATTTGAAGATTCTGCCTTTTTTAAAACACTTAGTGTAGTAAGTTCATTATTTTCATGAAGCAGAGAGAAAGTATATGGAGTGTTAAAATCAACCTCATTTAACTTCATCGCATTGTACGGCATTTTATTATAACTAATTAATGGCGTTAAATAATCTTTAGCTAAACGTGATAATTTAGCGTGATCATTTTCAATAACAAGCGCAAATCTAAACTCTAATGGTTTTAATAATTGTGAATCTGGTGTAGGCATCTTAATTCCTGATGGTCGTCCCGGACGCCGAACTAATTCTTCTTTACCTAAATAGCCAACTGATCGAAATAACGTAATTGCCAGGGTATTATAATTATCCCCAATTACTTCATATTCTCTAACTGAATTAGTGAGTAAAGCTAATGGACAACCCTTGATTGCAACGTAACTAAGCATTGGATAAATACTATCTGGCCGCTCGCTCCAATTATCTTCTTGCCATGATTCTATCGCCATATCTTTTACTGGGCGTTCAATTATCCCAAACTGATTATCACTAACTGAGGCCTGAGCCCAAATATCAGTTGGAAGAAGTACTCTAAGTCGATGATCTTTAGCTGTATTATCAATATTAGTTGTAATGTCAAGATTTCGTTCCCCTTGTTTTAATTCTATTTGAAATTCAATTTTTAAACTTGTATCACATTTCTTTTGTTTACGACTTGTTAAATCTTTTGGTACTTTCATTTCGACAATTATATGAGCTGTAGTAGAATACCTGGATCTATTGATTTGATAATCTGCCTTAGCATCTTTAGAAGTTATGATATAATCTTCCAATAATGGTGAATAATCATAACCATCACCCTCATCACTACCATCTTCAATCAATAAAACGGAATCATAAGTATGATCATTAACTAAATCATATATTTTTAAAGTTCCATTACTATTAATTTTAATCTGATAGTATTCATTTTCCAGAAAGTCCACTTTATCTAATAAAATTTCTTTTGGCTCTACTGCTTCTTGAATTAAATAAGCCTGATATCCCATCGCAGGAAAATTATCTTTAAATTCAATTGTATATTTTATAAATGGATCATAATTCCCATAATGAACAATCTGACGATCAATTAACCCAGCATCAATGATTTCTTTATTAATAACTTGATAATCTATTTCATGCCCCTCACTAGTAACAATTTTAAAACTTTTCATTCTCGTGATAACTTCACTGCGAACCACTCGATTTCTTGGATAAGGGAGTAAATTAAAGACCGTTAGTTTATCAAGCGCAATATCTTTAGGCATTGCATCAGTAATCTTTCGTTTATAAAAGTCAATCATTCGCTCTACTTTCTCATTAGCAATCGTAAAACGGCTGCTTATTTCTTGATGTACTTTATCACTACAACAACATCCAATTGAATCATGGGCATGATTTTTCATTATCTCTTTCCATATCGATTCCATCATCCCATCAAAATACTCAAACCCTAATTTAAAAGCAATGGAAGCCAATGGCTCTAGCAGATTGGTAATTTTATTTTCAATTACGGTATTCATTGTTTTGATATCTGCCCGTGATGAAAAAATCGAACGATGTACACGCATATATTTACCATCCAGCAGTTCACCATGAAGGATATCATAGTTATCTTTTTTCTCTAATTCTTTAAATATCTGATCATAGTTACTTAAAAAGAAGTTTTTATCTGGATAAAGTCTTTTTAACTGCTCAATGACATCAAATATATTTTTTTGTAATGGCATTTGGTCGTGACCATTAGGAATTAATATATGTTCACTAGTTGCTCCTTTTTGTAACACTGGCATATATTTATCACAACGTTTTTTTAATTCATCAAGATCTGTGGGTAAATATTTTCCAATTGCATAACCAAGTGGTAATAGTTGAGTTAAGACTTTTGAACCATCGTCACTAGTCCAATAAAACTCTGTCTTATTTGAACCCATTCGCTCACTCGTTCCCCGCCAGAATATGCTTCTTGTAATTCCAAAACCGTTTAAAATCATTGGCATTTGGCCTGACTGACCAAATGAATCTGGTAAATAACCAATATTCATAGGTTCTCCAAAAGTCTGACTATCTTTATGACCGTATAATAAATTACGAACAATCGACTCTCCACCTACAACCATCTCATCAGTTTGAGTGTACCAAGGCCCAATAATTAATTTACCTTTTTTCACTAAATTAACTAGTCGTGATAAATTTTTTGGTTTTAATGCTAGATAATCCTCAAGTACAGCTGTTTGTCCATCGAGAACATAATAAGGATAATCCTCATTATTTTCTAACATTTCTAATATTTCTTCCATATTGTTTAGTAATAATAACTTTGATTCTTCGGCTGAAAAATACCACTCACGATCCCAATGCATATGGGGGACAATGTGTACTTGATTTGCCATGCTATTCCTCCTATTTTGCCTTAGCTAATTTCTGTTTTCGAGTAATTACAAGTAGCACCGCTGAAATAATCGCTCCAATTACTGCCGCTCCAAACCAGACGATCATCGCTAATGGAATATTATCAGCAGTTAATACGAAAATAGAGAATATTCCTGCCCCAGGTACATCAAGACCAATATTAAACATCGCTACAATCGCTCCACAAACTGCAGAACCAGTACATAGGGATATAATTACACGAATTGGATCTGCCATCATAAACGGAATTGCCCCTTCTGTGATTCCTGCTAAACCTAATAGCCAGGTTGAATTTCCTACTTCACGTTCTTCTGGTGTAAATAAATCTTTTCTAAACTTTGTCGCAAATGTCACCCCAAATGCACTAACCATTTTAATTGAAGCAAAAGCACAATATGGCATTAAAACTCCTTCCGCCATTGCAGCAACACAGAAAGCATATGCAGCTTTATTTACTGGTCCACCTAAATCAAAAGAAACCATGATTCCTAAAACAGCCCCTAGTAAAGCAGCATTTGTTCCTGCCATTGATCCTAAAAAGTCAACTAATGCTGTATTGATCATTGCAACTGGTTTACCTAATACGACTAACAATAAGACTCCAACAATCAAACAAGACAATACAGGATAAATTACAAAACTCACAAAACCGGCAAACGTTCCTTTAGCTGGAATCCATTTCTTTAAATAGCGTATTGAATACCCAGCAATGATCCCACCAAGCATCCCGAGTAAGAATCCACCGCCAACGGTATTAGCACAAAATCCAGCCGCAAACCCTGAAGCTAAAGCTGGTTTATCCCCGATTGAATAAGCCATATAAGCTGATAATACCGGTACCATCAAGGTTCCTAACAATCCACTTCCCATTGATTTGATCAAATAAAGCCAACTTCCTTCGGTATTCATCAAATCTGTAAAACCAAAGGTTCTTGCAAAGATTACACAAATTGCTGCAATCATTCCGCCAGCCACGATCAATGGAATAACATGACTAATTCCTGTCATAACCGCTTCCTTAACTGTTTCTAAAAATCCGGCTTCTTGATGTCGTGAATGTTCTACATACTCACCACGAGCAGTTTGTTCTGCTTTAACTAACGCTGTTTCGATAATCTTTTTAGCATCCTTTAATGGTGCAGATACTTTTGTTTTAATCGTTGGTAAATGACTAAAACGTTCCTCCTCTTTAACCGCTACATCGACAGCAAAAATAGCTGCACTTGCATTTTTTAACATCTCATTAGTATGACGATCTTCAATTCCATTAGCCCCCTGCTTTTCTACATATACATTTACTCCCAACTCTTGCCCAGCTTTTGTTAATGCTTCTGCTGCCATGTAAGTATGGGCAATACCAGCGGCACACGCAGTAACCGCAACGATTGAGCGATCAAAGGATTTTATTTCATCACTATTAACCCCATTATCCAGATTTTGATAAAATTCTTTTACTGTTTTAGAAGCATATAATTTTTCTGTATATGTATGATTAGCCATCTTCGTCATCATTTCTGCCAATAATTGCATTTGAACCGAATTCCTATCATTTTGGGGAATTGCAAGTAAAAAAACATATTGTACTTTGTTACCTTCAACAACACTTTCCCAATCCTTCACAGGTTTCTTTAAAGTTACAACCGCAAAAGCTGCTTCTCTAACTACTCCATCTTTTCCATGAGGAATGGCCAGACCATTATCAATCCCTGTTGGTGTTAAGCTTTCACGTTCTAATACTGCTTGATAAAAATCTTCCTCATTACTAATTTTTCCTGCCTGATATAATTTAGAAACTAAGAATTTAATTATTTCATCTTTTGATGACAAATCACTATTTAAAGTAATAAGCTGCTCACTTGTTAATTTAGATAATTCCATTTCTTCTGCCCTCTTCTTTTAATTTTATTAATCACCGACATGTCTTTCCCTGATTACAAAAATATCATAGCATATTATTTTGTAACCCTTTTCAATTTGGAAAATCATACACTTATTTTTAAATAAAAAATGGATGTACCGTGTATTTATACACAGTACATCCTCCAAAATACCTCTGTCAACTCTCGAAGCAGCATCATCATCCCTGTTCGATCCGCAACATTATAGCCATTCAATTTTTGTTCATCACCCCAATAATATAATGGAATATGTGCTAAACCAGCCAATCGATTTTCATTAAAATGGGTAACCGAAATAACAAAAATTCCATTCTGTTTTGCTTCTTCTACCCAATTATTCAAACGACCATTCTCACCACTTGCACTAATTACAAACAAAATATCTTTTTCTTCACAATGCTTGATTCGATATTCAATTTCACGATAAGTTTGATAATATTCAGCTCGATAATCATAACATCGCAAATTATCGACCATCATTTCACAAAAATATAATGACTCACCGACACCAATAAAGTGACATGTTCGGGCATTCTTGATCTTAGCGGCAACTTCTTCTAACGTTTTATAATTAATTAGTTCCATTGATTTATACAAATTCTTTGATAATAATTTTTGAATATCTAAATTTTCTGATACTTCGTTATTAACTAAAAATTTCATCTCTGCAAAGCCTTTATACCCTAACTTTTTACAAAGACGCATGATTGAGTTGGGAACAAGATAAAGATCTTCGGCTACCTTTTGAATTGATAAATGTTCCAAATTTGCTTTATTTTTACGAATATAATCAACAATTAGATCATCTGTATCGTTTAGTGTAAACTCTTGTTGTAAGACCCGTTCTTCAAATTTCATTATATTATCCTCCATGACAAGATAAATATCAACTCTCTCAATATAACTTATATTCTAACATTATTTTTTGATTTCGGTGCATAATCTTTCAATTCTGGAATTGCTCCCGCAGCAACTGCCCATAAATACAAACTGGCAATTGTTGCATATGGTCCATAGCGACGTTTATATTTAGTGAATAGTTGAGGTGTAATTCGCCGATGATGATAGACCATGCGCATTCCCCGTAAAATTGCTAAATCGCTATAACTAATTATATCTTTACGTTGTAATGAAAATGTTAAAATCATCTCTGCTGTCCATCTCCCGATTCCAGGTAACTCACAAAGCTGTTCTATAACCTCTTCATTTGATAGATCAGCTAATCGCTCCAAATCCAATTGATCACTAATGATCCGTCTCGTTATTTCTTTGATATAATGTGCTTTTTTCATCGTAATGCCACATTTTTGTAATTCCTCAGCTGAAAGTGATTTAAAATTTGCTGGGGTAATCGGACTAAAAGAATTGTTGATTCTCTGCCAAATTGTTTGATGGGCTTTAGTAGAAATTTGTTGACCAACAATCGAATTAACTAAAGCTGCAAATAAATCAGGTATTACCGCACGTTTAATTATACCAATCTGCTCGATTACTTGTTTTAAAACAGGATCCCTACTTTTCAAATATTCAATTTCAATATCGCTATATTCAAAATATTCCATTATATACTCCAACCTATAATCTTATCGCATAGTTACAATACCATCATTTTAAAACAATCAAATAACTTTTTTGACTATATTGATTAGCTTTATTAATTTCAAGTATACTTGAAGTACTAAACTTTGTAAATAAATGAAATATTATATAAATCAAGTATGTTTCCTTATGTAATCAAATAGTTTATATTACTGCTTTTATCCTTATGATTATAAATTGTTAGTTCATAATTATCTAATAAAGCACAACGATAAAAATACTCTAGTAAGTTTTTACTAGAGTATTTCATTTATACTTTAAATAACTCAATAATGTCATTAGTAGACATTGTTGTTATACTACCTTCATTATTTTCCACAAAACTATCAGCTAAGTTTTTCTTTTTATTTTGCAGTTCTAAGATCTTTTCTTCAACACTATCCTTCATTACCAATTTATAAACCGTTACAACATTTTCTTGCCCGATTCGATAAGCACGATCAGTCGCCTGATTTTGTGCTGACATATTCCACCAAGGATCAAAATGAATAACTGCTTCAGCAGCAGTCAAATTCAATCCTGTTCCCCCAGCTTTTAATGAAATCAAAAATACTGTTGTATCATCATTTTGAAATTGATTAACTAATCGATGACGTTCTTCTTTTTTTGTATCACCTGTTAATTGATAATAAGTAATACTTTCTTTCTCCAATTCTTTAGCAATTAAATCAAGCACGGAAGTAAAAGAAGAAAATAATAGCACTTTTTGATTATTTCCCAGGAAATTTCGGATTAAATCAAGACATCCCGATAATTTTGATGAAATATTCGAAATATTATCATATATTATCCGTGGTTCACAACAAATTTGTCTTAATCTTGTCAACATTGCTAAAATAGCAATACGATCTACATTATCATAATTAAGCTGTTCTTGCAGTTCTTTATTGACCTGAATTAAATTAGCTAAATACAACTTATTTTCTTCTTCATTAAATTCAATTGATAATGTTTTTTCAATCTTCTCCGGTAATTCAGTCAATACATCTTTTTTATTACGTCTTAAGATAAATGGTGTAATTAATTTTTTTAGTTCCTGCTGTTTGTTTTCATCATGATTTTTAACAATCGGTGTTTCATAATTAGTTTTGAAATAATGATAGCTATACAAATACTCTGGCATTAAAAAATCAAAAATTGACCATAACTCCGCCAAAGAATTTTCTATAGGAGTTCCGGTTAAAGCAAAACGATGTTTAGCTTTTAACGATTTTACTGTTATCGCATTCTTAGTTTTAGGATTTTTAATATATTGCGCTTCATCCAAAATAATATTTTCAAATTGATAACCATCATAAAGATTAGCATCACGACGCATATAATCATAAGTAGTAATTAGCACATCAACCTCATTAAATTTTCTAATTGCTTCTTTTCGTCGTTTTAGACTGCCGTGAATACAAGTACAAGATAAAGAATTAGAAAATTTATGTATCTCATCTTGCCAATTCAATAGCAATGATGATGGACAAACAACTAAACTAGTTTTTTTATCATCCCGATTTTGATCCAGTAAAACAATCATTTGTAAGGTTTTACCAAGCCCCATATCATCGGCCAAAATTCCTCCAAAGCCATAAGAACTAATTGATTGAAGCCATTGATATCCAAATTTCTGATAATCGCGTAAAATTTCTTGATAATTAGGCGTTAAGGGATAACTCTGTTTAGCTATATCTTTAAAATTATCAATAATTTCTTTAAATACGGTACTACGATCATATACTAAATAATTGCTTGTTTCGGCTTTATTATCAAGACTAAAAGCCCGATAGACATCCATTTCTAAATGTCCATCCTCAAGCATCTTTGGTCTAATTTGATAATCAGTCATAAATTCATTTAATTCTTCCAGCTCATCAGAATCAAGATATAATAGTTGACCATTTTTTAACCGATGAAATTTCTTCTTCTTTTGATATGAGTTTAAGACTAACGCTAATTCATCTTTAGGAATATCAATACTTTCAATGTCAATTGCCAATAAGTCATTTTCTAAAGTCACTCCTACATTAATACTAAATTGACTTTTCTTCCCAATCTTTTTAAGTGCATCACTAACCATCACTTCACAATAATTAGCTAAAAAAGGCAAACCTTCATTTAAAAAGGAGTAAGTTTTTTCACTTTCTAAATTCAAATACATACAATGTTTTTCAAAATCAACTACATCACCAATCTCTTTTAAATAATCTTCAATTAAATCAAAATTAATTGATGTTTGCTTTCTCGACTGTTGAAATGAATAAATCGTTTCTAGGCCTTGTTTACTTTCAAGATAAACTTTGATTTGTTCCAATTCATTAATATCGCCATAGAGTGTCAATATTTCTGTTTCGACAACTTCACTTGTTAATAAGTCCCCAGTATAATTAAAATATTGCTTAATATCATTTAAAATATATTTAACAAAGTCATTTACATCTTCTTTTGCTAATAATAATTTGTCTTTACTTTCGCAATTATGAATAAATTTGATTGCTTTTCCTTCATCATCCAGCTTAACCATACCTATTTCATTTTCAGTAATCTTATAAAGATTTTTATAACCACAAAATTCATCAAAATCCTTTAATTCAAGCGAATAATATTTTTCAAGTTTCCTTATATGTAAAGTAGGCTGATAATTGTATTGATAAATTGATAAATGTTGATTAGTTTTTTCTAAATCTTTTAATACTTCATAGATATATTCAATACTTTCGGGAATAATCTTTATCTCATTTGTCACATGCGATATATCGTAATAATATTCCTGTTGATACCGCTCATAAGTGATCATACAAAATTTCATTAATTCAATAATCTTCAGTGCTTCATCACTAAATACTTTTTGATTATGAACAAACGCTAATTGTTTACCATATTCAACATATTCATTATTTGCTAATGCACTTAAAAAATTAGGAATATTTTTTATTATATACTTTTTATCACTTCCTACTTTGAATTTTAAACATGGGTGCCCATAATTAATCTTGATCTGGACTTCAAGATCATACTTTTGATTTAGTTTAACCTGATTAAAATCAATTGCTTTAGCAGTCTTAAATGATGCTATTAGGTTTTTTGTTACTGCTAATTCATTTTTTAGCAGTTCTTCTTCCTGCTGCTGACGAATTTGTACTAACTTGTCGAAATAACTTATCTTACCATTTTTACTTTTATATTTAAATGGAAAATCATCAGGTGATAACTCTTGAACCTTCAGCAAAACAGCCCCAATATGACCGCAAGCCGAGAGTTCATCACACCAATAACAATTACAACTATAGTCAGTAATCTTATTATCTTGATCAATAACGATTTTACACACATTTTCATAACTACCATTATCAACAATGCCTTCAATTGTATAATCATCAAAAAGTCGATCATAAGTAATTGTGATTTCTCTAACATAATCTTTTTGATAATATATTCGTCCTGTTCTTAGATTTCTAACACTGCTTACGATTCTATGTAATTCTTTGTCAGTTACAAGCACTTACCAGTCACCTCCTAATTTTCTTTAAAATTATAGCATATATCGAATAATATTCATTAATATTACGACTCTAACCATTATGACTAAACTAAATACATAGAGTTATAAAGATGTAATCTTGCAGCAAGTATTTATTTCAATAAATTTCTTATTACTGCCATAATCAAATTTTTAAATAATTAAATACTCATTTCCACAAGCATTAATAAACAATAACAAATCATCATAGGTAATTGATATTGTTGCTGTATTAATATTAGGGTGAATTAATAATCGTTGTGCTCTTAATTCACGATCAATCAATATTTTTACTCGCTTATTATCATTAATTATTCCTAATGGTGTCACTGATCCTGGAATTAGCTTTAACAATTCTACAAGTTCTTCATCACTAGCAAAGCTTAGCCGCTTACTACCAATTTGTTTAGCTATATATTTCAAGTCAGCACGCCTTTCAACCGTCATCATATAAATGAAGAATTGTTTATCACTACTTTTTAAAAATAGATTTTTACATGCTACTCCATCAATTTGCTCATTAATAAACATTGCTTCTTCAACAGTGCTAACTGATTGGTGATTAATTTTTTGATAATCAATACCCAACTGTGTTAAAAATTTATATATATCCATTGTTAACTCCTCTTTTTATGATAATGATTTTAACATATTAAAAGTTTAATTGAAAATAATAAAAGCATCCAAAGGATGCTTAATCAATTTTCTTTAATTCATAATCAAAACCATATTTTAAAATATATTCTTCTAGAGTCCAATTATTATCATAAATTATTTTAGCTGCTTTCTTACCAACATAACGTAAATGCCATGGCTCATTAGCAGTTCCAGTAATATCCGAACGATTTTTAGGATAACGAAGAATAAAGCCATATTTATAAGCATTTTTAGCAACCCATTTATACTCATCCGTATCACCAAAAACCATTCTCTTTTTATCAATTACACTTTGGCTAGTTAAATCTACTCCTAACCCTAATTGATGTTCACTTGAGCCAGGTTTCGCAACTAAACCACTAGCAGTGACTTCATCATAACGGTTAAAATAATCATTATAAATTTCTACTTGTTCATCATATGAGCGATATCCACTATTTAAAACTAAATGATAATCTTCTTTTAAAGCATCTTTATTCATATCTTCTAATGCTTTAGCTGCATCTTTTCGAAGTTTATTATGGTTATTATCAGGAGCAATTGGTATATCAGGTACAACAAGATCAGCAGGGACATAATCTTTAGGTAACACAAAACCCTTTTTAATCAACAGAAGTGTATTACTAGGATCTAAAACTTCATATTCTGATCCAACAGCATTATTAGCATCAATAAATGGGTAAGTAACCGTAAGTACAGCTGTTATTGGCTCTTGATTACTTGCAAGATACTTAGGCAGATCCTCAAAGACCATTCCATTAATCTTTAAATAAGATTTAATTTGCGAATATGTATATTTATTATCGACGATTACCTTAAAATCAGATAGCTCTGCAACCTTCATTAAAGATAATACTTGTTTATAACTATATTTTAAATCCTTGAGATCTTGATAATAATCCTGATAGAAAGTATCAATATATTTTATTACTTCTTTTTTTGAATAATCTTGATGTTCTTTTTGATATGTCTGATACTCTAAATAATGTTTTTTATTTTTATATTCATTCCAGGAACTTAAATCACTGACCTTTTCCGCATCCAAATAACGCTCAATCTCATTATCATTTAGCTGTAAAATAATGCTTTGTTCAGACCAACCATAGCCCTTCGTCATTAACCGAATTCTTGTAAAATTAAATGCAATCAATGTCCCAAGTATTAACATAGCGATTAATACACTAATGATTACTTTATAAGGGATTTTTTTCTTTTCATTGTACGACATGTAACTGCTTCTTTTCAACCTATTATCCTCCTCGATATATTCTTGGCAGTCGACTTCCTAAACGACTCAAAATCTCATTACTAATTGTATTAGCTTCAAGTGCAATTTCTTCTACCCTAATTTCTTCTGTACCATCTTGACCAATTACGGTGACTAGATCATTATCACTGATATCACTAATCTCGCTAACATCTACAAGCATTTGATCCATACAAATTCTTCCAACTATTGGACACTTTTGACCTTTGATCAAAACACTTCCATTTGAAGAAAGTATACGTGGCAATCCATCACCATAGCCAATTGGAATAACGGCAATTACACTATCACGATTAACCTTATAAGTCAAGCCATAACCAAGACTCGCGCCTTTAGTCAAATAATGCAGCATTGCAATTTGTGCTTTAATTGTTAAAGCTGGTTTTAAATCTAATTGTACTTTTGAATAATCATTGAACGTTGAGTACACTCCATACATTAAAATCCCAACCCGAGCATAATCGGCATTGATTTCAGGATAATTTACTAATCCATAACTACTTTGAAGATGAACCTTTCCTATATCATAATGTCTTAATTTTAATTCATTAATTAAATCATAAAAAGCAGCTATTTGTTTTTGGGTGTATTCTTGATCAACTTTCCTTTTACTATCACAAACACAAAGATGTGTAAAATAACCCTGAATATGAATAAACTGGTAATCATATATTTCTTTAATACTCTCATAATCGCTTAAATCAAAACCTAAACGATGCATTCCAGTATCAATCTTAATATGAACATTGATCATATGCCCACTTTCATTTAATTGCCGAGCATGCTCACGATTTACAATGGTTTGAATCAAACGATAATTATGTAATTCAATTGCACGAATGGGATGACTATAACCAAGTACTAAAATTTCGCCATATATCCCATGTTCTCGAAGTTTGATACCTTCATCGATAGTAGCAACTGCAAAAGCTTCAATTCCCATTTTTTGACAATGTTTCGCAACTTCTACTAACCCATGACCATATCCTTCTGCTTTAACAACTACCATTAATGAACTATTTTTATTTAATAATGAACTCAATTCATCAAGATTATGCGTGATTGCATCTAGATCAACTTCGATCCAACTGCGACTTGTGCGAATATTCACCATACTTCTCTTTTCCTTTCAATAAAATCTCTGAAAATAAAACAGTTATTATCAATACACTAATAAACTGAATCAGCGGGTCAACAACTAAATGATCACACTTCAATAATTTACCTATTCCACGAACAACAACAATCATCAAGGGATGAAAAAGATAAATAGCTAACGATAGATCTTTACATTTAGATATTCGTTTGCCTGATATTCGTAAAAGTCCCTGATATAGCCAAAACATTACTACCGGCAATAAGATATTCATTGAATCATGACGTACAAAAACATAATCTGCTGTATCTTGATAACCTCTCAATAGTGATATTTCTATAAACATCAAACTTATTGCTAATATCGTGCTAATAACGATTACTCTTAAACTAAAGTTAAATTGCTTTACCGCAAGAAGTTTTCCAATCCAAATGAATAACGGTGCAAAGAAAATACCATTTCGTGTATAATCACTTATTAAAAAAATCAAGTCATACCCCCATTTACAATATGGGTGTATCAAACCATAATACGAATCACCACCTAATCCAATTAAATAAAGTAGTACCACAATTGAAAAACTCGTTAATAAAGATACCCGTTTATCTAATACTGCAACAATGATCAATCCTAGAACTGTTGCTGGTAAATACCACAAATGATAGAAAGTTCCATCGAACAAAACATCTTTAATTATTTCATAAATCAGATTACTTTGATTAAAATAATGATTATAAAGATTTAATGGTAAATAAATAATTATTGCTGCTAAATAAATCAATAGTGTCTGTTTAATAATCTTACATAGTCGTTTTTTACTGGGATTAAGAAAATAGAAATAAGCAGTTGTGATAAAAAAGAATGGTACTGCAATACGTCCTAATCCACGAGTTAAATAAAAATCTAAAGTTGGGCTAATTGTATCTAATGGTGAAGTATGAATCGTGACAACTAAAATTGCAGCAATTATCCTAAAACAGTCGATTAAGGGATAACCTTTTACTTTAGACATATGGCCTCCATGATGTAATAATAAAACCATCACAATTATTTCCCGATATTTGATAACTACCATGATCACTTAAGTTTAACTTAGTCTGTTCATTAACTGCTGGAACATAAAATACTTCAACTAACTTTCCTTGGCAGTCTAAAACATATGGATTGAAAATAGAATGATTTTTTATATATAAATGATATTCTTCAAAACACCACTGATTTTCTTCCATAATTTTTGCATGAACAATCCCAACATAGCGAAAATGCCATGGTTCCTCACTAATTTTGGTAAAATCAATTTTATTTTTAGAATATCTCTGAATAAAGCCATAATCACTTGCAATATCACGAAATTGTTGACAGATTTCCTGACTTGTAAAATCAGGACAAAAGATATCAATTGTTTCATTTTTTACTGCTAGATCAATGGCTAGACCTGTTTGATGCTCACTACAGTTCACTCTAGCAACAAACTTATCAACAAACTCTTTTCCATGATTTTGAATAGCCTGATTATAGATCATAGCTTGTTCTTGACCGCTTCTTAAACCACTGACTAAAACAATCTTATCTTCTGCTTTAATTTCCTGTAATGCTTTTGTTAGCATCTCCATAGCCGTTTTTTCTAATGATATTGTTGAATCCTTGGCAGTCGAACAGTTAGTAATTTGATAGTTATTTGCAATTGGATAATTATGATTAACCAATACTAATGGACCTTGGTAAATATCATCTTTATTTAAAGTTACCATCTGCATACTTAAGCCCTATCGCAACAATTTTATCTATTAATTCACTAAATTCAAAACCTACTCCTTTCATCATCTGGGGAAAACGGCTATGATCAGTAAAACCAGGAATCGTATTAACCTCATTAAAAACTATTTCATTGTTTGGCGTTAAAAACATGTCTACCCTAGCAAAATTCTGACAAGCTAATGTCTGATAAATAATTTTTGCAGTTTCTTGAATTTTCCTTGCCGTTACTTCATCAATTCTAGCGGGCATATGAATTGTTGAAGTTTTCAAAGTATACTTTTCATCATAATCAAAAAAACCTCCCGATAATTCTATTTCATCTACCTCACCAACAGTCAATTCATCGTTGCCAATAATCGCACAACCTACCTCAAACCCTTCAACAGCTTCCTCTACAATTACTTCATTATCGTAATTAAAGGCATATTCAAGTGCTTTTGTTAATTCTTCCATTTTGACAACTTTACTAATTCCATATGATGATCCAGCTTTTAATGGTTTAACAAATAATGGAAAATTCAATGCTTTAACATTAAAATCATTTATATTATGTACAAGCACAGACCTAGTAACCTTTATCCCTGCTGCTTTGACTAACTGGTGAGCTCGATATTTATCCATACATAATGCTGATGCTAATAATCCGCAGCCAAGTACTGGTATTTTTGCAAGCTCCATTAATCCTTGAACAGTACCATCCTCACCATTTTTTCCATGCAAGACCGGTAAAACCGCATCAATTTGCTGATAGATTATTTTATTATCAACTATTTCCATCACTGCTTGTCTTTCTGGTTCTAAACATACCGTCACTGGATTAAGCAGTTCTTGATTCCAAGTATCATTACTAATTTTTTCAATTTCCCCATCATAATGAAACCACTGTCCTGCTCTCGTAATCCCGATTAAATAAAGATCATATTTTTCTTGCGGAAAATTCTTTATAATCGCAGCTGCTGATTGTAGCGACACTTCATATTCACTTGATTTTCCTCCAAATAAAATAGCTATTGTTTTTCTTTTCATATTATATCCTTCCTTACTACTCCTTCGATAAATCTATAATATAAAAAAAACGCTCTTCATTTTTTAATTTCTTCATAAGAAAAAATCACAAAATTCCCACTTATTTCTTACATTTTTCTTACAAAAAAATCAGCATTCTGCTGACTTTACTGTTAAATATTAAAATGCTTTTTAAAACTTTGAGCAATCCCATCATTATCAACACTATCAGTTATTTCACTTGCTACACTTTTTAATTTAGGAATAGCATTCCCCATAGCAATACCATGTTTAACCAATTGTAACATCTCTACATCGTTGATACCGTCACCAAAAGCATACGTGTTTTCATAATCAATTCCTAATTTTTGATATAAATATTCACAAGCAGTTCCCTTAGTGAAACCTTTGCAATAAACATCCATTCGAATCAAACCTGTATCATACGGAATCATCGTAAATTCATCTTCTAATTCATGATAAGCTGCCCACAACTGTGCTGCACTATCAAATAAAACACAACAGCTTACCGCTTTAACATCACTAGTTTTAAATACCTCATTAACATCAGTTGGTCTTTCAGTTGTTCCCTGAAACATAGCACGATGTTTTATAACCAATTCATCATCAAGAAAACTGCACCATGCACCACCGCGACCATTAAACATTGAACGACCATTATATTTTGCATATACATCTAATTGCTTCTGCACCATTCCATTATCAAATTGTTCATCAATCAAAATCTCATTATTAAAACGAATATAATGTCCATCATTACAAATATACCCATCAAATTCAATGTTTGCCACACTTTCAGGTACTTCACCCCGAGCTGTTGCAATGACGATCTTATTACCTTGATTTTTAAATTCATTTAAAACCCTTATTGTCTCATCAGTTGGATGTAACATCCCATTAGGTACATTAACTAATGTCCCATCAATATCAAAAAACGCTATTCTCGTATTCATAATGCTCCTCCTTCTTTTAAGTATAAAGAAATTCATATCTTTTATGAGATATTTTAATATTATGAAAATAATTACTGAATCACATAATCTTTTGCATGATCACTGTAATAAAGAGCATTGTTTGTATCAATAAACACAGCTTCTATCCCCGCTAATTGATTTACTAATGCTAACCCCTGCTCTTTACCTAAAGTAAAACATACTGTGCTTAATGCATCACCATCAACTGAATGATTACTAATAATCGTAACTGAAGCTAACCCATTATCATAACTATATCCCGTCTTCGGATTTAAGATATGATGATAATACTTCCCTTCAACTTCAAAATAACGTTGATAAATTCCTGAAGTTACAACCGACTGATCATTAATTTTTAATTTTAAAATGTCACTACTTCCTTTAGGATCAGTAATACCAATTGTAAAATCATCACTATTCTTTTTCCCTACACAAAGAACATTACCACCTAAATTGATAATTGCACTGTCTACTCTCTGCTCAATTAAGTATTCCTTAATTTTATCAGCAATATATCCCTTTGCAACAGCCCCTAGATCTATTATAGTATTAGGATTACTAAAACTAATTGTACTATCATTTAAAGTAATTCCCCTATATCCAATCGACGTCAAAGCACCGGCTATTGCTGAAGTTTCCGGCAATTTTGGAGTATCAGCTTTAAAATCCCACAAATCAATCAATTGTCCTACTGTAATATCAAAAGTACCATTAGATAACTTACTATATTCCAAACCAATATTTATAACTTTAGCAAGTTCCTTGGATATTTTAATTGGTTTAGTTTTATCTTGATGATTGAGCTGATATAATTCACTTTTGGGATTAGTCCGGGAAAAGAGAAGCTCGTAGTCCTTGCAAATAGCAAAACATTCATCTAGAATATTAGACGAAGCACGATCATATAAAGTAATCGTAACTTGCGTATCTAAAAGAAGCTGCGTTTGACTTAGAGGCTGTTTATTCGTACATCCACAAAATATAATTAAGATTATTAAAATTTTTATAAACCAACGTTTTTTCATGTCATTTCCTTTCATTCTGGAGGTAGCTATGTTTAAGAAGAAAGACTTCATTATTATTTTCATAATTTTTGTCGTTATTATCGGGGCACTGCTTTTTAATCATTTTTATTTCAGTCAAAAAGCTGCTTACGTGAAAATCACCGTTAATAATCAAGTATATCGTACTGTTCCTCTAGAGATTAATCAGACAATTAAGATTAGTGATAAAAATATGATCGTGATCAATCACGGAAGTGTACATATGAAAGATGCTACTTGCCCTGATAAATTATGTATCAAACAAGGAACGATATCTAAAAATGGTGAACAAATTATTTGTTTGCCTAATCAAGTTGTTATTGCAATTGTTTCTAATCAATATAACGATGTTGATTCATCATCCAAATAGGAGGCCCCAATGACTAAAAGAATTACCTATTTATCTTTACTAATCGCAATCGCAATTATTCTCGGTTATCTTGAAACCTTTATTCCTATTAACTTTGGAATTCCTGGTGCAAAACTCGGCCTTGCTAACCTCATCGGATTAATTGCACTATATCGCTTTGGATTTAGAGACGCTTTAATCATCACTCTCCTGCGAGTTTTTATTATTGCCAGTGTTTTTACTAACTACTATATGTTTTTATATAGTTTAAGCGGTGCTTTATTAAGTTTAGTCATTATGGTTCTTTTAAAAAAAACCAAACTCTTTTCAACTTTGATCATTAGTATTTCCGGCGCAATCTTTCATAATCTAGGACAAATCCTAGTAGCCTTAATTTTCTATGGTTTTAATATTATTTATTATCTACCTTATTTAATAATCTTATCACTTATTACAGGTAGTGTCATTGGTATCTTAGGCCAAATTATTTTAGCCAAACTACCTAAACAACTATCATAATGAATTGTTTTTTACTAAAAAAAGGAATTTCTTCCTTTTCAAACAACAATATAACTCTCATTTTTAGCAGCAAATGAAATGATCATGTAATATTTTATATTGGGAGAGAAAAATAATCTACATGATCACTTACTTTACTACGATAGTACTATACTCCTTAAACATTACTTTAAGTCAATCTTTTTTTATTAAACTAATTGCCGATTCATCCATTTTCCACTAAAATAGCGCCAGATAAAGAAAATACAACGAACTCCCCAATCAATAAACATTGCAATCCAAACACCAATTAATCCAAGATTCATATATTGTCCCAAAACATAACTAAAGCATAATCTAAATATTAGCATTGATGCAGCTGAAACTATCATCGTAAACTTAGCATCATTAGCTGCTCTTAAAGCATTTGGAAATGTGAATGACGTAGGCCAGATTAATGCTGCAATAATTGCATGTAAAAAGATACATTGGTATGCAAGGTCCGTCGTTTCTTTTGATAATGAATAGAATGTTAAAATTGAAGGTGTTGCAATAATTAAAACTACAATTAATCCAGCCATTGAAAGATAAGTAATTTTTAATAACTTTTTAACATAATATTTTGCTTGTTTATAATCATTTGCACCTACACATTGACCTACAACCGTCACCATCGCCAAAGACATTGCCATCCCAGGAATAATCTGCATTTGAGCCAAGTTATTCGAAACAGCATTAGCTGCAATTGAATATGTCCCAAAAGTTGCAATTAAACTTTGTACTAAGATTTTCCCTAGCTGAAACATCCCATTTTCTAATCCCGAAGGTATCCCAATTGCTAAAATCTTTTTTATATACATAAAGTCAAATTTCCAATGAAGATAATCATTTACACATACATCATTATCCCGATGACTTAACATCTTTAAAATTACGATACAAGCTACTGCTCTGGCAATCAGCGTTGCTAATACGGCACCAAATACCCCCCATTTAAAAACGAAAATAAAAATTGCATTTAAAATAATATTAATAACATTCATGACTGCACTATTAATCATCGATATTTTAGAGTTACCAATTGCCCTAAATAATGCTGCTCCAGAGTTATATAATGCAATAAAAGGATACGACATTGCTGAAAATAAAAAATAGATTTCTGCATTTTTCATTACATCTACTTCAACATTTCCAAAAACCATGTGTAATAATGGCACATTAAATGCAATAACTATCACCATGATAATTACTGACAATAATGCTGTAATCAAAATCAACTGTTTTGCTGAATACTTTGCCTTATCTTTAGAACCCTGTCCAATAAACTGGGCTGCAACTACTGCTCCCCCTGTTCCTAATGCAGCAAAAATATTGATTAATAAAATATTAATTGCATCAACCAGCGAAACTGCTGATACTGCTGCTTCGCCGACGCTAGCAACCATAACAGTATCTGCAAAACCTACTGTAATTACTAATAATTGTTCCACAACCAAGGGAATAATTAATTTTTTTAATGCTTTGTTATCAAATAACATTCCTCACGCCCCCTACAGTTACCTATTATACGCCCATATTCTTTTGAACAAAGTAAATTTCATTTTCTGGAAAAGCAAAAAAACCTCACAAATGAGGTCTAAAAACAAATTATTAGTCTAACAATGCTTAAACAAAGTTATCAATTCTGTTGAGGTCAAGTCTCGATATTCCCCTAAAGCTAATTTTTGATCAAGTTCTATTCCTGCAAAAGCAATTCGTTTAAGTGTACACACTTCATTTTGACATGATTTAAACATTTTTTTAATTTGATGATACCTCCCCTCATTGATAGTTACTAAACAATGGTATTCATCAAGTATTTCCAATAAACTAGGTAAACATTGAACCTTGTGATCAATCACTACACCATCAGAGAATTTTTTAATCAATTCATCTTTAAGCGGAAATTTAGTAGTCACATAATATTTTTTATTAACATGATTTTGTGGTAATAATAATTTTTTTGATAGTGAAGTGTCATTAGTAATTATCAATAGCCCTGTTGTATCAATATCTAAACGCCCTAAACAATAGCAATCTTCTCGCCCAATCAGATCAATTACACACTGATGATATTTATCATGATTTGCACAAAGATAGTCAGCCGGTTTATTCATCATATAATAAACAAATGGCTGGGCATTCAATTGAATATGATGATACATAATAATATCATCCGCCTTTACTGGATAACGAACATCTGTAATTACTTGATCGTTCACCCTAATTTCCCCATGCCTAATCAAGGTTTTACATATCTTGTGATTCCCTAGTTTATTCTTCATTAAAACATAATATAGATCTTTAATTCGACTCACCTCCATTTTAGAACTTCTTTAGCAAACTTTTTAGCTGCCTGGATATCCTTTTTATCAGGATGTCCAAAGTTTTTAAAAATAAAAGCACTTCCTTTACATGAAAACACCGGTCCATAAATTATTCCCTTTTCTTTAAGCTGTGCTTTAACATTAGTAAATTGATCTGTTCCAAAACCGTTAGCAGAAAATAAAATAACCTTCTTAACTTTATTAGCATCAAGTTGTGCTACAAACCTAGTTACTTGTTCAGGAATATTTCCTCCTAAAATTGGACATCCTAAAAATAAAATATCTGCTTTAACATCTTGCACTTGTTTAATATTTTTAGCATCGACTTGAAGTTCGTCAGCAATTGCCTTCGCAATTTTCTTATTATTCTTTTTACTTTTATATATTACTTCAATCATCCTTCTGCCCCCTTTTGACGATTTTTAAAAAATACTTCTAAATGATCGATCCCATGCATTAATTTAATTGATAACTGATAATACTGAGTGATTTCTTCATTACTAAATTCACTAAATAAAGCTTGATGTACCTCATCTGTTAATTCTTCCATATCTTTTCTAAAGCGCAATCCCTGTTTACTCATTACCACACATAACGAGCGTGCATCTTTGGGTGACTTCTCTAAAATCACATATTCCTGCTTTTCCAAACTCAGTGCTAATTTTTTTACATTTTGTCGTGAACACCCCATCACTTTTGCTAACATGCTTAAATCAGGAGCATCAGTAAATGAAGTCATCGTAGCCATTAATAACCATTGTTTACTCGTCATTTCATTGTAACGATCAAATATCGCATGTAGCTTATTCTCCTGAATAAACACACCCGCAAATAACAGTTTTTTGACCCATTTAGGATCCTGTCCTAATAATTCATAACTTGATTTTTTCATCATTCTCTCCATATCCGTAACTAGTTACTTATTTTTATTATAGTAACTAGTTACCAATCTGTCAATAAACAAATACTTTCATCAGATTATTTCATAATAAAAAGTTATAATGACTTCTCACTATAACCTCTAAAACAGATATTTTAATTTTCGATTGATCTTATTACTTTACAGGGATTTCCACAAGCAACACTATTAGGAACAATATCTTTAGTCACAACACTGCCTGCTCCAATTACACAGCCATCGCCAATCGTTACCCCTGGTAAAATAACTACATTACCACCTAACCACACATTATTACCAATTTTAATTGGTAGCGCTTGTTCTAAACCAGTATTTCTAATTTTATATTCGGTAGGATGAATAGCAGTATATAGACCACATGAAGGTCCTATATAAACATTATCTCCTAATTCAATTCCACCACCATCCATAAAATAACAATTACTATTAATAAAAGCATTTTTACCAATTTTAATCTTATTTCCATAATCACACATAAAGGGACTTATAAGCTCTATGTTTATGGGTTGATAACCTAACAAACTTGTAATCACTTCTAATCTTTTTTCATAACTGCTAGGTTTTATGTGATCTAGATCAAAACACAAATCTTTAGCTAATACTCTTTGTTTTAATAATTCTTCATCATTATTTGCATCATACCACATTCCTAATTCCATTTTTTCACGTTCTGTCATTTTTATTTCCCCTTTATTCCTTCTTTTAACCATTTCATACTAATCTCTGCACTAGGATACCCTGCAATTAAAATTGCCTGTGCATGTACACCATAATCACCTGTTTGTACCACTGCTTTACAACGATCACGCATTTCATAATATTCAGGAATGTAATGCATCGAATGAATATTTTTCTTTCCCAACAAATCAACCAGTAACTGATAATCTTTTTGATTTACTTCAATCATATCTTCTGTGACGATTGCTCCTTCAAAATCACCACAAGCAACTAGTGTAGTTACTATATCCTCAAAACTTGGTGAACCGGTCACTACTTCTACATCTATATATTCAACACTTGAATCCAGTGGGTATAGGGCTTTACTAGATGTTCCACTGCCAGCATCAGCAATAAATAACATCTCACCATGACGCAGACTAGCAACAACTGCTGCCAAACGTTCATGAAGAATTCTCTTTTTTGGTTTCACACTTATCTCCTTATTTATTAAAAGTCTTTTATTAATTAATAATTATAAGTTATCTAATAAAAAAGTCAACAAATAAAACAACTCTCCTTGAACCGTCCTAATCAAATAAATAGATGAAACAATCAAATTATTAGATTTGAAGTTATCAAAAATAATAACTTCATTTATTATTTAGAAATAAACAGGTTAAGCTATGCAAATATTATTACTATAGTGTTCAGTCTCATATTTCATAATCTTTTTATTTTCTGGTATTGAACATCAAACTGATAAATCTGATGATAATACTGTTCGTCCAACAAACATATAAATCCATATTTCTCTTTCAATTCAAGGAAAGATTTATGATTATTTAGATGTTCTTTGACAATTTCTAATTTATACGCTTTAGCATACTTTTGTCCCCTCAACAATATAAAAGTTCCTATTCAGTGTTTAATTATTTACACTATCTAGGAGGTTTTTATATCAATAACAGTTGTTTTATTTGTCTTGTTTAATGAAACTTTCTCTAATAACTTCCTGTATTCCCAATAAATAATCATTTTCATAATTAGCACAATACGTTAATTCAGGCATAAATTCACTTGGTAAATACTCTAAACAAATCTTCTTGATTTTTAATATATCATCAGCCTCAATAGCTTCACCTGTTAAAATCACGATTGAAGGATTTATTATCGATGCTACACAACATAATGATAAAGCCACATCTTCTGGTGAATAATCAAAGCATAACTGTTCTTGTTTTAGGTATTTAAAAAATGGTAAATATAAGATTTCACCAGCAATACTATTTTCTCCTTCTATTAATTTACCATTAATAACACTCCCACAGCCAGGTCCAGAATTTAATGGAAACGTCACATAACAAAGATCCTTTTTATTATTATGTAAATAGCAGCCATAAGCAGTATAATTCATATCATTTTTAACAACTGTCTTTAATCCTGTAGCCTTCTCGATTTCAGCTTTAAGATTTACATTTTTTAAATTAGGAATATCTGATTCAATTACTATCTCTTTAGAAATTATTGCCGGTACCCCTAAACCAATTATTTGGATTCTCGAATCTTGTGATAAAAGATATTTAATGAATTTTAAAATATCCTCTAATTTTAAATCATTTACTAATTCTTTACCCTGTTTTAGTACACTTGCAAGGGCATCAATGATTTGCCAGCAAAGATAATCTCTGCCTCTTTTTCTTTGTACAAATAAACACAATGAATGAAAATATTCTGGATTCAATCCATATTTTTTAGTAGGACGACCTTTTTTTAAATAAATAATTTCTTTTTCAACAACAGTTCCATTATCCAAAAAATCATTAAGAATCGTTCCTACTGTAGCTACTGTCAATCTTGAATAATTAGCTAGTTCTTTTTTTGTCACTTCTTGATGTCTTAATAACAATTTCAAAATGATTTGATCATTTAAATCTCGTAGTTTTCCAGTTCCAATTCTATTCACATTTATCAGCCCTTTTCAATTATTTTTGATTATATCAGTATTTTTAAAAGAAAAATACCCTTTGTCTCCAAAGGGCTTTTAATTCAAGTACGTCATTAACACATTCATTATTATATGATAAAAATGTCTTTTGGGCAACTGACAAAAAGAGAATATTTAATTTTTTTATTTTTATATTGACTTATAGTTAACTCTAAGTTCTATACTATAAATGTAGAAAAGATAAATACATGAAGGAGGACTTAAAATGAAAACATGGTTAATTACAGGATGCTCTAGCGGAATTGGACGCGGCATTGCTAAAGCGGTATTAAAGAAAGGGGATAATGCTGTTGTTACTGCTCGTGATACAAGTAAAATTGCCGATCTAGTCGATCAATATCCAAATACAGCTTTAGGAGTGGCTCTAGATATTACCAAAAAAGAGAGTATTAGTGCTGCAGTAAAACAAGCACAAGAAAGATTTGGAACAATTGATGTATTGATCAATAATGCTGGATATGGATATCGTTCTTCAGTTGAAGAAGGTGACATAGATGATGTTAATCTTTTATTTAATACTAACTTCTTTGGGCCAATCGAACTAATTAAAGAAGTATTACCACAAATGCGAGCTAACAAAAACGGTGCTATTGTCAACGTATCATCAATTGCAGCGGTTAGATCGGGTGTAGGTTCTGGTTATTATGCTGCTAGTAAGGCTGCTTTAGAATTAATGACTGATGGTCTAGCTAAAGAATTAAAACCGCTAGGAATCAAGGTCATGATAGCACAACCAGGTTCTTTCCGAACTAATTTTTATGATACTTCACTAAAAGGGACTAAAAATAAGATCGATGATTATAACGAAACAGCTGGGAAAACTCGTAAAGAGAATGTCGTTAATCATAAAAATCAACCTGGTGATCCTGATAAAGGTGGTCAAGTTATTGTTGATACAATTGAAAAAGACAACTATCCTTTCCGTCTTCTCTTAGGTAGTGATGCTACCAAGATCGTAGCTAGTGCTTTAGAAGAAAGAATTCAAGAAATCGAAACTTGGAAAAATATTAGTAGTCAATCAGATTTTGAATAGAAGTAAAGCCTCCTAATAACCGGAGGCTTTACTTTGATTCAGTTATTAAAATGTCCAGTACAAAAATGTTCAATTATTTCTAAAACTTCTGTTAATTTATCTGTTTCAATATAAACTTGAGTCTCTTTAACAAATTTATTAATAAAATTATCATCAAAATTTCCATCAGCTTGTCTTTTGAAACTTTCTTTTAATAAATGCTGTGCTGCATCTTGATACTCAGGTTTCACTCTTTTTAAATAATATTCATAAAACTTAGTTTGTCCATCTTTCACATTCCATTCACTCCTTGCATCTATCATTACCACAATTACTTTAATAATACTTAGTAATCTCATTTTTATTCATTGCTTATACATATAAAATCATTTTTCCTAATAAAATACACTCCTTTAAACTAACGATTTTCACAATTTCCAAGATATATTTTTCCATTTTATAAACTAACTTATCTACCTATAATGTAAGTTAACACGAAAAAGCAATAATCCCCGGCTCTAAGACACTAACAATCAAAATCTTCCAGAAATAAGAGAAGACTGCCATGATTAATTATATCTGGCATACTTATCCCAATTTTTCTAATATCTTGGTATTTTATTAATATAACATTTAAAATATCATATATATCTTCTAAAATGGTTCAATTCTTAGTAAGTTCTTCATCAAGAATAATAATATTTTGTTCATCATAAATACGATGCATCAACCAAACCCGCTCACTGATTCTAATGACTGAGATACATAAGATCTTAACACCTTTATGGGTTGCCATTTTCAATGACAAGGGTTCAAGTGATATAACTTTTTCCCTCAATATGATCAATCTTATCTTCAATCAATGTAAGAGCATGTCTAGCATCATATTTAGTAAAAATTTGTGGTGCTTAAAACAATTACATCATAGTGATTTCCTACTGCAAATAGCTTACTATAAGATATCGTAAAGAACTAGTTGTTAATCCACCAGTACAACTGAGCAGTACTCTAATTAGTGGCCGTATAACCAGTTTTTATACTCTCTACTATTTTTTCAAATACCCCAATCGTTTGCTTAAGCGTCCTCACTTGAAAATGCAAATAAAAAATGCGCAAACCCAATATCTAGATTTACACATTACTGTTACTTGATTATTCGAATTATAACAACTCAGTTTATTAAAAGCCAAGAAAAGATTATTTTACTAAAATAAAAAAGCCTATACGGCTTAATAAAAAAATAAAAATAGTCACTGATTAAAACAAATAGTGTCAATAGATATTTTAGGGAGTAGTGACTATTTATACAAGTTATCTACCTTGCACTATTATAATCTCTCATGAATGTTAATTTAATATGAATTAATCAACCTTTTTATAAATTATTTTATTTATTTTTGAATTTTAAAAAAGTGCATCTTTTTAAAGATACACTTTTTATTATCAAATTATTCAGCAGCTTCTGCAGCTTGTTTGTTTTGATATCTTTCATAAGCAATTAAGAATGGTGCATAAATTAAGATAGATGCTACGATTGCAATTGCTTGAGATACAGCACCCATGATATTAGCTCCTGTAGTTAA